>JBGTGG010000132.1:0-5254 GCA_041746855.1 Cyclobacteriaceae bacterium
AGCCAAAGACCACCTCAAGCTCACCCGCAGGATCAGGCGTGATAATGATGAAAGAGGGTACGATCTAAATGATGTTTTATACCGGTATCAAAACCATGTGATGCCCATTTACGAATCGCTTATCATTCCTTTAAAAGACAAAGCCGATCTGATTATCCCCAATAACCTCCATTTTGAAAAAGCCCTTGATTTCGTAACATTGGCGCTTAAAGCAAAGCTCTCCGGACTTGGAAATTAACCCCAATTCCCTACTTTTGTAGTCCTCAAAAAGACGATGGAAAAGAAACAATCACGGATACTATTGATCATCACCGGCCTGATTACGGCTGGCGTGATCTTGTTTTCCCAGTTGTTTTATGTTCAAAATGCCAGCCTTTCAAAAAAGGAAGTAAAAACCGAGCAAACCGAAGATCAGGCACCAACTGAGGATCTGGTGATTTCAGCCGCACCTTCCATTTCAATTCCGATTTCATCCACTATTGAAGTTGAAAAAGAGCAGTCATTCATTTTTGAGATTCTATTTGAACAGGAGATCGATTTTCCAGCAAAGGATGAAGTAAGCCGAACGTTAGGAAAATTCTTTCAGCACTTGTTCCGCGTGATCATTTCCCCCAACGCTCCCTAATCGTTAGTAACGTATTCGCACAGGTCTTTCATGACCAATTTTTTTCGCATTCGCGGAAATATAATTTTTCAATTAAATAAACTGTATATAATAAAATGAAGAACAAAGGATTCGTAATCTTTCTGACGGTAGTAATAACAGCGCTCTGTTTATATTATCTGTCATTCACCATGATTTCACTTAACATAGACAAAGACGCTTTGCGGTATGCTACAGAAAAAGATGGTGTCGTTAACTTAGACAAAAAACAATTTTACCTTGACTCCATCTGGAATGTACCGGTGTACAATCTTTTTGGATTGGAGTATACGTACAAAGAAATTAAGGACAATGAACTCTCAAGAGGACTAGACTTGCAGGGAGGTATGCACGTTACCCTGGAGATTTCGCCAATCGATATCATTAAAGGACTTAGCGGAAACAACCAGGACTCTTCTTTTGTAAAGTCCTTAGAAGAAGCACGCCAAGCACAAAAAAGCAGTCAGGAAAGGTTCAGCACGCTTTTCTTTAATGCACTAAAGAAAAACAATCCGAATGTAAAGCTGGCTCAAGTATTCGCATCCACCAACACGCGCGGCCGCATCAGCTTAACCGATTCGGATGAAGCAGTAATGGAGGTTGTGAATGAAGAAATTGAAAGTGCAATTGATCGTTCTTTTACAATTCTTAGAAATCGTTTGGATCAATTTGGAACATCTTCGCCAAACATCCAACGTCTTCCAGGAACTGGTCGCATCCAGGTGGAAATACCCGGAGCCGATAATCCTCAACGGGTTCGTAAATTATTGCAAGGTGTTGCACGGTTAGAGTTTTGGGATGTTGTTGATATCTCAGATTTGAACAATTCTTTTGTCGCGATCAACGATTTATTGTTGAAAGAAAGTCGTACAGCAAAAGCAAATACGGGTTCACCTGAAGCAGCAGAGTCAGAAGACCTGTCAAGCTTACTTTCTACAGACTCGACTTCAGCATTAGAACAAGAACTTCAAAGTGCAACTGACAGTACACTGAAAAGTTTAGACTCATTACAAAACAGTGCAGTATCACCATTGTTTGCATTGAGCAAACCCTCGGCTTACGGGTTGCGCTATGATGTAAAAGATACCGCGCAAATCAATAGAATTCTAAACAGGGATGATGTAAAAAACCTGCTCCCAAAAACTGTTGGAGTTTACTGGGCAAACAAGCCTGAAGCTGATCAAACAGGAGTAACAGCATTAGAACTATACTTTCTGGATATCGGAAGAAATGGCAAACCGAAATTAACAGGTGAGGTCATCACCAGTGCAAGAAACGACTTAGATGAGAAAACCCGTCCGGCTGTTTCTATGACCATGAATGCTGTAGGAACAAGGGCATGGGCTAAAATGACCTTAGATGCATCAAACAAAACACCAAAAGGTAGAATCGCGATTGTGTTGGACAACACAGTTTATTCTGCCCCGTCTGTGAACTATGAAATCCCTAATGGTAGTTCTCAAATCTCCGGAAACTTCACTACAGAAGAAGCAAAAGACTTAGCAAACATATTGAAAGCAGGTTCATTACCAGCACCAACCAAAATTGTGGAAGAAGCAATTGTTGGCCCTACACTCGGGCAAGTAGCGCAAAGCCAGGGGTTCATTTCCATGGCATGTGGTCTTGGCCTGGTGGTGATTTTTATGATTGCGTATTACTCAAAAGGAGGATTCGTTGCCAACATCGCATTACTGTTCAACATCTTCTTCATCCTTGGAATACTTGCGCAACCTTCCATTGGTGCAGCATTGACGCTTCCGGGTATCGCTGGAATTATTCTTACCATGGGCATGGCGGTAGATGCCAACGTCTTGATTTTTGAGAGGATAAAAGAAGAAATGATCGCAGGAAGAAAATTGCGCGATGCCATTACTACTGGTTACAAAAAATCATTCGCGACCATCCTCGACTCCAACCTGACCACTTTCCTTACGGGATTGTTCCTATTCTTATTTGGTCAAGGTCCGATTAAAGGTTTTGCCACTGTTCTCATGATTGGTATTGCAACCTCTTTCTTCTCTGCGGTTTATGTTTCACGGGTGATCATCGAATGGATGGTAAGAAAAGGAGATGAGAGTAAAGTCTCTTTTGAATCACCGATCTCTAAAATAATAAAGAAACGCAAACACTTTGAGTTTGTAAAAAACAGCCGCATGGCCTATATGATTTCCAGTGCAATCATCATCCTTGGATTTGTTTTGCTTTTCGTAAAAGGATTGAATATGGGGGTTGATTTTAAAGGAGGACGCTCGTATGTAATCTCCTTTAACGAACCTGTTCAGGCAACAGATCTTAAAGTTGAGCTCTCAAAAGATTTCGAAAACGCTAGTACCGAAGTGAAAAATTACGGTGGCAACAACAGGATGAAAGTTACAACTTCGTATTTGATTGACGATGACTCCGATGATGCAGATGCCAAAGTAAAAACCATACTAGTGGCCGGACTTGAAAAGTATAGTGGGTTGAAGTATTCGGAAAATGATTACGGTTTGGATAAAGATCATTTCACCATTGGTAGTTCTTCCAAAGTTGGCGCAACCGTTGCCGATGATATCAAGGATTCTGCATGGGAAGCAAGTCTTGCTTCACTTCTAGCCATCTTTGTTTATATTTTCATACGGTTCCGTAAATGGCAATATAGTGTCGGTGCGATTTTGGCAACGTTGCATGACACATTGTTTGTGGTGGCTGCATTTGCCATTGCCAATGTATTTGGAATCGCGTTTGAAGTTGATCAGGTTTTTGTAGCTGCGTTGTTAACGATTATTGGTTACTCGATCAACGACACGGTAATTATCTTCGACAGGATTCGTGAGTATATCGGATTAGGCACATCGCATGAACCGAAGAAAATATTTAATGACGCTATCAATGATACACTATCCAGAACCTTCATCACTGCAGGAACTACCTTAATTGTAGTACTTGTGCTTTTGATCTTTGGCGGTGAAGTGCTAAGAGGATTCTCGTTCGCACTCCTTATTGGAGTAGCAGTAGGAACCTACTCCTCTATATTTATAGCAGCTCCAGTGGTTCTTGATTTAGATAAACCGAAAGAAGTTAAATAACTGTTATCATTCTTTCTTTAAAATGAAAGAGGCCGTCTACCCAAGACGGCCTCTTTCATTTATACAATTCAATTCGCTTGTTGGCCAACAAACAATATTCAGTAGATATTTCACTTCCAATAAAATTACGATTGGAGAGCATCGCCATTTTTGCAGTTGTTCCGCTTCCCATAAAGCAATCGTAAACAAGGTCACCCGCATTGCTCCAACTGATAATATGATCATGCGCTAATCTTTCAGGAAATATCGCGGGGTGTTGAAAAGCCAATTCATCCTTTGTACTATGACCTTTCCCCACGCGATATTCCCAAACATTGGTGCGTCTGCCATACGCTCCATAACCACCCCTAGATACTTTTTTTAATGCTCCGTTCACCAGTCGTTTGGTTCCATTATCACCTTGCCTGCTCTCTTTGTTCTTTCGGTCATGGATAAGATTGATAGTCTTGGGCGCACCCTTTGTGAGGATGAACATGTACTCAAATCCCTGCCAATAGAGTTTGTTATTTCCGGTGGCTCCTTTCGGAGGTTTTGAATAGATCATCGTGTCGAGTAGTTTAAAACCAAACTCCATAAATTTTAGCGCGTGCTTAAAACTTGTTCCAGTTTCTGATCCGTTTCTTGTTTTGTCTGAAACCACCCAAACCACAACACCACCTTTTTTTGTAACCCGGAAGAGCTCACGTATAATAGTATCGACATCGAATGTATAACCGTCATACTCCCGCATATCATCATAGGGAGGAGAAGTGATGGTAAGATCAATAAAATTATCTTCCATCCTTGCCATGGTGGCGAGGCAATTCTCATTATAGATTGTGTTGATTTTCAACGTTGCAATTCGATTAAAGGGTCAACCACTCACATAGGTGTTTTGGGACGCGATAAAATTCATCTTGCCCCATTCTTTCCTGCGAATTAATAGTGAGCAATTCAAAATAGTCATCTTTAAAAATAACATTACTATGGCATTTCAAATAGGCCGATGTTTCTCTGCAAATAATTACATACCAAAAGCCAATTTCTGCCCATTTCTTCTTTCGTGCCAAAAAACTAACTGTAGAAAATTTAAAATCATCTTGATTGTGAAAAGGGTATCCTGTTTTTGTTTCGCATTCATAAAATTCAATCAAATCACCTTTCACGGCTTTAATATCCAATTCATAATCTTCCTGTTCTTTCTCAATTATTGAATACCCATTTCTTATTAGATGCTCCTTAAATCTTGAAAGAGCCCAGACATTACTTCTGTCATAGGATGACTTTACAAACCGTTTAGGTTCCCTTCTATCCTTCATTGCGCTATCGAATTTGATTAATCAAATATAATGGATTCAAAAAGGCATAAAAAAAGCCCTTCATGTTTCCATGAAGGGCTTTGATCTTGCCTACACATAGTTTCGGCAGATAAATAAAAGAAGGCAACGACTTACTCTCCCGGGTATTATCCCAGTACCATCAGCGCAGGCGGGCTTAACTTCTCTGTTCGGAATGGGAAGAGGTGATCCCCACCGCTATAGTCACCTTACAGCCTTGACTGGTT
>JBGTGG010000133.1:0-5500 GCA_041746855.1 Cyclobacteriaceae bacterium
CCGCTTCTTTTTTCTCTGGAGCGCCACAGGAAATAACTAATGACACTAGCAGTATGTAGAGGATGTATCTAATCATTCTATGATTTATGATTTTAAGATTTAAGATTTATGATTTTTAGATTTAATAATTAGGATGGATTGTAAATCATCAAATCAATCAATCTTAAATCTTAAATAAATTTAATCCATCGGTACATTCACATGTCGCTCGGCATGGTAGGAAGAACGCACCAACGGACCGGACTCAACATAGCGCAGTCCGCGTTTCAACCCTTCTTCTTTATACAATTCAAACGTATCCGGATGGATAAACTCGATCACTTCATGATGGAGTTTGGTAGGTTGTAAATATTGACCCAGTGTAAGGATCAATAAACCATGTTCAACTAAATCGTCCATGGCTTTAAAAATTTCATCTTTGGTTTCACCTAGTCCCAACATGATGCCCGACTTCGTGCGCTTACAAGCTTCGCGTGTCATTTTTATTTGATCGAGGCTTCGTTGATAACGTGCTTGCGGACGCACTCTCCGGTAAAGTCTTTCCACAGTTTCCATATTATGCGAAACCACTTCTTGCCCACCTTCAATCATCCTGTACAATGCGTCCCAGTTTCCTTTTGTGTCGGGGATCAGGGTTTCAATAGTTGTTTCCGGGCTTAGTTTTTTTGTCTCGACTACCGTTTGATACCAGATTTCGGCACCGCGATCTTTTAACTCATCACGGTTCACCGAAGTGATCACCGCATGTTTTACTTGCATGAGATGGATGGCTTCAGCAACACGCTTGGGTTCCTCGGTATCATATTCCGGAGGACGACCAGTGGCTACCGCACAGAATGTGCAACTTCGCGTACACACATTCCCCAGAATCATAAACGTTGCAGTTCCTTCCCCCCAGCATTCGCCCATGTTGGGGCAATTCCCACTTTCACAAATGGTATGCAGCTTATGGCTGTCGACCAGTTTGCGGACTTTGGCATATTCGGGTCCGGTGGGCAGTTTTACCCGAAGCCAATTCGGCTTACGGGCTTTTTCTGGGGAAATAGTAGGAAGTTCAATCATTCAATCACGATTTTTCAAGCGACACATTTCTAACAACAAATGGGTGAAACGGGTTCTTACTTTCCGATGAGTTCACCGTACGCTTCTGCCGAAAGCAAACTATCGGTGCTGCCGCTGATTTCTATTTTGATCATCCAGCCCTCACCATATGCATCGGAATTCACCTTTTCGGGGCTGCCGTCCAGGTCGCTGTTGACTTCGATTACTTTTCCGGAAACGGGCATAAAAAGATCCGAAACGGTTTTCACAGCTTCCACAGTTCCAAAGATTTCGCCTTCTGCAACTTCTTCCCCTGCAGTGGTGATGTCAACGTACACGATATCGCCCAATTCGCTTTGCGCGAAATCGGTGATGCCCACGGTGGCAATATTTCCTTCTATTTTGACCCACTCGTGGTCTTTGGTGTACTTTAATTCGCCTGGGATATTCATATGTTAATTATTTTTTCGGTTAGTGCCCCAAAAATAAGTGGATTTCTGAGAAAGTCCATCCCAAACAGAAAGTGTTTATGGATTGCTATTGGGCAAGGCTAAACCGCACCTGAAAACCGAAACGGGTGGTGGATCTGCGGTAAGAATTGGATACCAACGGATTGTTGATGGTCTGTTCATAATACATCTGAACATTCAGTTTTTGATTTACCACATAACTGATATTCGGGCGCAGTTGGAAATTCACGTTTCCATTGGTAATGGTATTGAGTTGTTCGATTTTGCGTTGGATGGTTTTGTTGTCGGATATAGTCATATTGAGACGAAAGGTCACATCATTTTTAAGAACGATCGTCCTGCCCTGATCTTTGAAAGGCAGCTTCATGTTGTTTTTGGTGTAGCCCATTTCCAGCACTACATCTTTATTGTTTACTTCCGTGACTTGCGCATTGGAGATGTTGAGCGCCAGATCGCGTTTAGTTTTGTATTCAATCCGACCAGAGAACCGACCTTTAGTTCTTAAGTTTATTCCGATCAATGGTTGAAAGGATTCTGAAACCATTACCTGACTGATGACATAAACAGGAATGGGTTGTCCGGTGTCTTCGTTGACTTCGCTACCAAAATAAGTACGGTTGTAATCTTCTATAGGAATGTTGATACCAATCTGGTTGGCCTTATCGTAGCTCAATGAATTGGAATAGTTTACAACTGAGTATGTAGAGGCATAGGCATGTGTAATCGTGAAGGATTGAAAAATATCTTTAAAGCCATCAAGCTTGATCAACCCGGTGTAGTCAATGCGCCAGTTGGGTAGCGGTGTTCTTGGGAAAGGACTCAGACTTATGGTTTGTGCATCCTTACCGAGATAGGCAGATATGAATGCAGGGATTAGCACATCCTGAGAGATGGAGTCGTACTCGATTCCTCCAATTTCTGCGAAACGCCTTTTCATGATATCGGTATTTCTTTCAAATTCTTCAAACACGGAAGAAGTAGTTTTATCATTATCACCTCTGAAAGCTGTTTTGATGGCGATGGTGGAAAGCCTGTAACTTCCACTTCTACTGGGGTTGAGCGATCTATAGCCCAAATTGCCATTCATATCTTCATCATATCTGTAAATTTCCTGAAACGATGTGGTGGCATCTTTCTTTATATCCAACCGGATTTTAAAGTCAGGGGTAGGCTCAATATTCCCGCTTAATGTGAGCCCTGTGGTTTTGATTTGGCTAAAGGGTGTTGTGAGCTTGGATGATTTAACTAGCCAGCCATCGGAATAATTAATTGTAGGATCAGGATTACCAGCAGCTTTTATCCGAATATTAGGATCCTGATCACCAAAGATAAATCCCCAACCAGGCGCATTAAAATCTTTGTCCATCCCCAATAACCATGGTGTCTTGTTGAAGCCGGGAAGGATCGTTCCTTCCGTTTGCGTAAACGTAAAATTGATGGAGCGCAAGGACATCAGCAACCGGAAAAATCCCTTCACTGCTGCGGGGGTTTGCCTGGTGGTGTCCACGGGTTGCCTGGCTTGTTGCGTTCGACTCGGTGGCCGCGGAGGTGTGTTTATCCGCTTCAGAAATTTGCTCTTGTTGTAAAGCTTCACCATGTCCAATCGTCCACTCAAGTTTCGATCACGACTATTTTGAATGATGTTTCCGAAGTCCAATGAATCCGGAACATTGATAGGACCTGCTCTCCAATTGTATCGCACCTGATAGCGGTAATCCGCATTGATCCAATCGGTGATCGGAATTTTGTCCAATGGGATTTTATAATTAGCAGTAATGCTTTGGTCGTACATTTTCATCCGCCCAAATTTTTTCACGTTATCCCATACTATCTGGCGTGCTGAATCGGTGTCGATATCGCCATCCGGTTCATCTACGACTGCGTTGACGAGTGCATTGTAGTCCAGTGAAAGTCCTTTTGCGAGGTTCCACTTTAAGTTATACTGTCGATTAAATAAAAAGTATTTCAGGTAGTTGGGCAAATCCGAACTTGATGTGCTATTCCGATAAATGTTTTTCTCAAAGGAGCGATCGAGGTCAAGCCTGGCGCCTACATTGGAAGGCAACAAACTAAAGTTGATGTCTTTGATCATTTTCAACCATGGTGAAGACAATCCTTTTGAATTCTTAAAAGGTTCAAACCCTGTGGCTTTCGGGGAATAATTGTACGCAACTCCACCCCGGTATTGTTTCCGTTCGTACGTCTGGATATTAAAATTGGATCGCGTAGTAATACTGTATGAATAATTGAATCCAAAATTTTCAATATCCCACGGATGTATTTTAGCCTCGGGGTTTACTTTCACTTTTCTTACATTGGTGAAGTTGATCCCCTTTCGAATGGTTTCATCACGAATCAATTTTACATACGCATCCCGCTCTTCACTGCTCTGAAAGGATTGCAAAGCGGCTTCCAGTTTTAGGTCCGGATTGGCGGGATCATAATTAGGATTGATGGTGGTATTTTCATGGCTGACAAACATGGGCAACTTGATGCCATGGTTTCCTGGAATGAGTTTGTCAAGATTAAAATTACCCGAGATATCATACCGCGTACTTTCTTCCCGTGTGCGTTCGCTTATTTTTGAGCTTACTCCTCCAAAGCCGAATGTGGTGTACCTAAAGGCTCCCTGAATGGTGGCGAAATCGGCAAGCTTGGCGGCCATCGTGGCATTGACAGCCCAGCCTGGGGTTCTGTCAAAATCCGTAAGGCGTAATTCGTTGGCCCACAAACATACTGAGTGTGTTTGCCGATCCGGTGATTTCGGGTTTTTAACACCGATCATAATTACCTGTACACTACTCAAATCGGGGCGCCCAAAAATCCTTAACAGGTGCCGCCCTTCTTGTCGCGGTCCGGCAAGCGGGTAGGATTGTGTCAATGGGAAATTTTCACGGTCGCGCGCTACTTTTAATGCATACAAAGCATTGATGTCCAGATCAATTTCATTTTCTTCAGGCCAAATAAACCGGGGGTCGCGATTGTTCGGATTGGTTGTCGGGGTGATTTTTAGCGGTATTTCAATTTCATAATAGTTGTTTTCGAAATCTGTTCCGAATCGGATGAAAGCATGGAGATCATCATCATTGGATTGACTGTTTCCATGGAAGTACATTTTGATTCTGCCGTAATTGAAAAAGTCAAAATTTACATTTTTATAAATGGCGCGGCCATCTCCATCCTCCAAATTGTCAACACACATTTGCACCGACTGCTCATTGAGTTGGCGGGCAATGGAAGAAGTGTTGTCGCGATCACGCACCACACCGGGAGGTATCACATACGGTGACTTCACATCATTGCCTTCCCCGTTTTCTTCGAGGTTCACTACGGACAACGTAAATTTTTCAAAGTCAGGATCAGATGGTTCGATCAATCCCCCTTCTCGAATTTCGGAGAGGTACCGTCTCCACCGGCTGCCTACCATCCGGAAGTTGGCCATCCGCATCACCACCGGTGTTTGAAAATCGCTCATCAACATCCGCATATACCGGATGGATTTAAAGCCACTGATACTGCCCACCTTACTATCGTATTGCCGAATCGGGATTCGGAATAAATACCAGTTGACATTTTCATTTGCTACATTGTTGTTGGTGGTAATTTTATCTACGATATAGCCTTTACCAACCTCCATATCGGCTGGGGTAAGGCTAATATTATATTGATAGTACTCTTCATCAGTGGTTAATGTGTTGTCGCCATTGATATCTTCACTATCAGGAATGGGGCTACTCGAAGGGGTCACTAAATCATTGCCTGTGATGATGGGTGAATTGCCATCCTGGCCATTGAACCGTTTGTAGCGTTCGAGGACTTTTGCATTGGCAGCATCCAAACTATTTCCCAGGAAGTACTGGAAGTCATCTGCGGAAGGGTCATTCTTTTCTGTATCTGAAAGCTCCGCTTGATTTAGAAAGGGTTGAAAGGGTTCGAAGCTCAATTCTTTTTCATTTGGAATTCCATCAAGTCCAACGTCTTGATTTGCA
>JBGTGG010000134.1:0-7313 GCA_041746855.1 Cyclobacteriaceae bacterium
AAAAGCAGAAATCGTTCGGGATACTTCAAAAGATATGCGCTACATCGTTGATGGTGAAAGACGGTATTCAGAAATTTCTGTTCCAATTTTTGCGGAAGGAAAAGTGTTTGCCGTCATTGATTCCGAGCATTCGAAAAAGAACTTTTATCGCTCCTGGCATCTTTCGATGCTCACCGAAATCGCAAAGATATGCAGCGCCAAAATTGGACGGTATTTTATAGAAGATACCATTCGCAGCAAAGTAGCGCGCGATCTTCATGATGATATTGGCTCAACCTTATCCAGTATTAAAATCATGAGCAACATTGCACTTGAAAAAAACGACCACGTCACCACTCAAAATTATCTGACATCCATCCAGCAAAATGCAAATACGATGCAGGAAAGCATGAGTGACATGGTGTGGGCCATCAATCCTGAAAACGACACGTTGGAAAAAATAATGATCCGGATGAAAGAATTTGCAGCGGAGATCCTGGAGCCCCTCGAAATCCAATATGAATTTATAGAAGACCACGAATTCGCATCCACCAAAATGAGTTTATCAACCCGAAAAGATTTCTTTCTTATCTATAAAGAAGCCATTAACAATGCCGCAAAATATAGTCGGTGCAAAAAATTAACAGTAGCACTAAAACGTGTTGATCAGGCTATCCTATTAGAAATATATGATGATGGCCGCGGTTTTGACATGCTCCACTCCAATGGCGGAAATGGATTGAACAACATGAAGTATCGCGCAAGCAATATCAATGCACGTTTTAAAATTATATCCGCGCCTAATTACGGCACGAAAATAACACTCGAAGCGCCCATCACATGATTAGGGTAGATTAAAAAATAGAATCAACTTGTATCTTGCACAATGCCCATCCGAATCCTTATTTATGAAGACAATGCCCAACTTCGGGAAAGTATAACCGCGCTAATTTCCCTTTCGGAAGATTTTCAATTAACCGGAAGCTTTGGCAACGTTTTGAAAGTTGAAGAGCAAGTGAAAGAACTGGAACCGGAAGTTATCCTGATGGATATTGACTTGCCCGGTATGAACGGCATTGAAGCCGTAAAAAAAATACGCACCTTCGATACCAATGTTGCCATCATTATGCTCACCGTGTTTGACGACAATCAACACGTGGTCGATGCCATTTGCGCAGGTGCTTCCGGATATCTTTTGAAAATGCACATTCCGGAAAAACTGTTGGATTCTGTAAAAGAAGTAAATGCAGGGGGT
The DNA here is from genome assembly GCA_041746855.1 of Cyclobacteriaceae bacterium. Classification (GTDB taxonomy): domain Bacteria; phylum Bacteroidota; class Bacteroidia; order Cytophagales; family Cyclobacteriaceae; genus JBGTGG01. The sequence continues at coordinate 1,235 of JBGTGG010000134.1, forward strand.
GCACCTATGAGCCCGGGAATTGCCCGCATGGTCATCCATAAACTACAGCAACTTCCGGAAAAGGTTAAGGACTATCAATTGACCCCGCGGGAAAAAGAAATATTACAAAGTCTTTCACAAGGCAACAGTTATAAATTGATTGCATCACAGTACACGATCAGTATTGATACAGTGCGCACCCATATCAAACATATCTATGAAAAGCTGCAAGTGCGAAGCCAGACCGAAGCGGTTTCAAAAGCGATTAATGAAAAGTTGGTTTAGATCATGGGAAATAAGATTGGGGGTTCTACAAAGAACGTCCAATCTGAATCCCACCTTATCCACCATTTCATTATGCGATTTTGCAGCAATGCGAATCAACCCGAACTGATTCTTTTATCAAGCTTTGCTTTACTCGGACAATACTCTTCCCTATTTATATGAATTTAAATCTATCACAACTCCAACTACCGCATAGTTAATCCACGAAAAATTGTAATTGCGCTCTACGTCCGCGCCACCTTCCAATACACGATATCCGGCTTTGATGCGAATGGGATTTGTTATGGTATACGTCAGACCTGCGAAAATATCTTCGGCTCTTCCTTGTTTCGTTCCCAACGCATCACCTTCAATGAGTACGCTGAACTTCTCTATTGGCGTATAGTTAAAATAGAAATTGATTAGCGGAACAAAACCAAGATCAGGAAAATCGGCTGAAGCGTCTGCACTGGCTACGGTAATGTTGGCATCACGTACTTTGCCTGTAAGGCCTAATCCGAATACAATCTTTTCATTTCTCACAATTAAATAGCGATAGGTTAATCGATACGAATTAAATTTATACTCCGCATCGATGGGAGTATTAGCAGGAAATGTTTGATCGCTATAGACAAGTGTAGAGTTAAGTTGACCAGATGACTTAATCGTGAGAGGCGCATATAAAGCAGAAATCACATGCCGCTCCCCAATGGTATAGTTCAGACGAGCACGAAAGGCAAACGTGGTTTCCGCAGACAAATCATTTGCGAGATCGAACTCTGTTCCACCGCTGGCAGGAATGCGAACCTCATTATAGGGAATAGAAAAAATATAACCGACCTCTGCGTCAATCGAAAATTGAGCATACGCTTGCGAAGCAGGTAGAACAAAGAAAAGAAAATTGAAAAAGAGCATAGTTAAAGGAATACGATGTACAGTCATGATATAAATAGCTTAGTCGAGAAATAAAAGTTATACGCGCAGCGCAGATGAATTTTACTTTCACAAGAACCAGACCGAATCTTTGTTTTATGAATCCCAGCAACGTTGAGTGCTACGCTTGAGAAAGCGCTATTTCTACTGAGATTTTTCTCTGGAAAAAGATTCGCATCGTGTGTACAAAACTCCATACCAGTCATCAGCTACCGAGGTCAATACCAATGCCGCAGCACAGAGTTTTAGAACCTATCTGGGAATCCAGGCAACCTTCTCACATCATCATGTGATAGTAAAGACATAAATTCAATGTTACTTTCGTAGTGTCCTCTTTGAACTATCGTATGCGAAATTCTTTACATTTTTTCCTTTTGATCGTGCTCCTTTTTACAGGAAGCTCGTGTTCTGAAGATATACCGGATTGCCCATCCCGGATGTGCATTGTGGCCGGTGGTTGGAGGTTAACAGAAGTCTATGTTGACAATGTTAAGGACAACACGAGTGATTTGAGTCAGTACAGATTAATGCTCAATGAACCTGATCCGACCACCGCCACCACATCTGATTTTGATCGCATCCAACCTAGCGGGGAAAACGATGCCGGAAGCTGGTCGCTCGAAAACAATGAAACCATACTTCGACTGATTCCAGGTAATGATCCTGCATTGACCGAAGATTGGATTATTGAATCAATGACACCACGTAGAATGGTATTGATATTAAACCGCGATACCTCCATCAAAGACGGGCCTGCAAAAATCGAATTTGTACTGCAACCTTTTTAGATACTGGATGCTGGATACTGGATAATAGATGCTAGATATTAGACTCAAGACTCAGGACTAACTACTCAAGACTTCTCATTATGAAAAAAATATTAATTTCTCTCCTGATTTCAATTTCCTTCTCCGCAACAGCCCAATGGTCCGTTGGCGGAAAAGCAGGCGTTACGTTTTCGAATTACAAAACCAAAACACCATGGAAAGAAGTACCCAACATAGGCTTTACAGCTGGTGTTACGGGCTACCGTCAGATCAATGCAAATTTTGGATTGCTGGTCGATCTGTCTTACATCCAAAAAGGATATTATCATAAAATCTGTAATACCATCTACGACCAGTTGGAAGCGAATTATTTGGAAGTCCCTATTATGTTGGATTATCGCTTCATTGTTCCCTCCCTTCAAAATTGGCGTGGGCATTTCACCCTTGGTGTTTATACCGCGTATTGGATAAGTGGAAAATATAAAATGGAAGGCTTCGATGAAACCAGTGAAGATTTTGATTTTAATAAAAGTGGAGCTTCACGTTTTGATTTTGGTCCCAATGCCGGGGCACGCATCGAATACATTCTAAAAAATGGAAGCCTCTCGCTCGACTTCCGCTATGAAGTGGGGGTACTCGATCTTCAGAAGCAAGCAAACGACAATACAAAAAATACAAACCGTACAATGATTATTGGTTTGAGTTATTTAAAACCATTGGGGAATTAAAGTATGTAAGATAATAGCACCAGAACAAACCAGCCATGACCAAAAATTATTTTTACACGATGCCGTGTATTTTCCTGCTATTGGTATTTCTCGGCTTCGCCCCAAGTTTTTATTTAAAATTCTTGATCACTGATCAACCCTTTTATCCAAATGGTTTGCCCACGGTGCACATTGTACATGGAATTATTCTTACCATGTGGTATATTTTTTTAGTAATGCAAGCACGTTGGATTACGGTGAAAAATATTTCCATACATAGAAAAGTGGGCTGGTTAGGTGCAGTGTGGGCGGTGTTGGTGATAGCATCTACAGTATGGGTTGTTTCTGTTTTTCCTGATCGGATGGTAGTGCTTGCACAACAAACAAACGCAACCGTTGATGAGATTGAACCCAACTTACTACAACTTTTGTGGCTGGACCTCTTCATGGGAGTCCTGTTTGTGGCCTTTGTCGTTACGGGGATTATTAAACGCAACACCGCACACATTCATAAACGTGTTATGCTCTATACGGGCATTGTATTCCTATTCGCGGCCGTTGCCAGACTTGGGGGAATTATAGGACATTTTACATTCCCTGCGTTAGGATTCATTGTCAACCTTGGGGTCTTGCTGGGGATAACGATTAGTCTATTGGTACACGACTATCGTACCTACAAAAAAATCTATCCGGTATCCTGGATATGTTTTGTGTTGTATTGGGGGTTAACATTCCTTAGTTTTTATATGCCTCAAACCAAAATTGGAAGTCAGTTGATAAAGCTGTTTTAACATGATAAAAAACTACTTTCTGGTTACAAGTCTCTTTATGTTAACCTTGTCACTTATCGCGTTCTCCGACAACCTCGTTACGGATACTGGACAGGAAAGCAACAGAGATCCCAAATTTATCATTCACGGTCTGTTTATGTTTGCATGGTTTATCATCTTTGTTATTCAAACCAACTTCATCCGTAAAGGAGATTATCGAGCCCACAAAAATCTGGGTATTACCGGAATTATCGTAGCAGTAGGAGTGGTTGTCAGCACACTCTATATATTCATTGTGATCTTTGAAAGTTGGGAAGCTATTCCTTTTTACGCGAAAGCCAACCGATTTTTTATGCCAACTTACGCCTTGTTTATCTACCGGGCATACAGGTACCGCAAACAAACCGAAAAGCATAAACGATTAATGTTTGTGGCTACTCTGTATATGCTGGGCCCGATATTGGACCGAGCATCTGAACATCTTTATTTAAATGTTTACATCTTCAACCCAGTCATCTGGAATGGTTTGTTTATCTCACTATTCATTTACGACTGGCTCACATTAAAAAAATTACATCCGATTTCGTATCTCAGCTTTATCTGGTTTTATATCGTTTGGACAATTTCAATTTTGACTTAAATTCGCATCCTGCAATTGATAGTCACATGATTATGCGATACCTTTTTGATCAGACAGTGCTTAGATTTGGTTATGCATAATTTAGTTTTTGGATTGGCTGGAAAACGAACAGTCCGAAGTTCTACACTGAAGTGAATTTTGAATACCACTGGTTAATCGTGTTTAAATAATTTATATGAAAACAAGTTTCCTGCTCTCTGGTACCAGTGGTGGTGTTACAGAAGTGATCAACATATTGAAATTTATGCTCTGGCAATCGGGGCACCCGGAATTTCAGCTAACGGGTAAAAACTAACTTTTCCATAGTGAAGAAAATTGCAGTTGGTCTTTTTTGGTTTGTGTTCTATGGCTTCCTGGTGTTGTTGTTATTCTTTCACTTTAATGGCTACATCGCCCAAGGCCTGCCTGAATTTATGGGCAATAGTTTTCTGCATAGCCAGATCTGGTTTATCCTTCACATTAGTTTTGGCCTGATTGTTTACCTGATCGGTGTGTTTCAGTTTATGCCCTCCATCCGTATCCGAAATTTGAACCTGCACCGTAATCTTGGGAAAATCTACATCCTCTCTTCACTCATTTGTATTCTGTCGCTCTATGTTATTCTACCCGACAGTTCGTGTGAGGCTTGCAAACCATCGCAGTACATGGTTACGAGTTTATGGTTAGTCTTTGTGTTGTTGGCGTATTTTTTTATTCGCAGAAGAAAGATTGAACTCCATAAACGAATGATGATCAGCAGTTTTATTTGTGCCGCTTACTTTGTATCGGTAAGGATCGTAAGCCAGTTTGGTATGGGTATTTTTAAAAAATTATTTAACACAGAGCAGGCCCAGCTTTTAGCTTCCGATATCTTCGTCTGGGCTGCACCGCTAGCCGTATTTCATATTTATTGGATGGTAAGGACTTCAAATAAAGGTTTTGACGAAATCTATAAGACATAAAATCCAGATCCCGCCTTTACAAGTCACATGATTATGCGATACCTTTTTGAATCGCCAGAAGTTAGATTTGATCATGCAAAAAATCTTTACCCTCCTCTTGTTTTTAGTTTATTCTGTAAGTCAGGCGCAAATCGTCAGCACCTTTGATACCGATGCCGATGGCTGGACAGCTGCATACACGGATGGAACAGCTGCCACGTTTGAATACCTGGCAACAGGCGGAAATCCGGGCGGGCATCTTTCTGCCGCTCCCCCAACATCTGGTGGTTCAGTAAACCAGAGTATGAATTGGTATTGGGTGGCGCCTGCAAAATTTCTTGGCAAGCATGATTTTTCATATGGTCAGCACCTGAAATTTGATTTGAAGCAATCAGTAGACGGAACAAACAACATCGCCAGCGACATTATCCTGCGCGCAGGAAGTCAAACCATTCATTTACGCTTTCCTGAAAAACCAGGAACGGATTGGACTTCCTATTCGATTCCCTTAGACATCACCGCTGATTGGCGCTCAAACAGTGCCGGTGGTAATGTGGCATATGAACATCAAATAAGAGCGGTGTTGGCAAATATTACTTCTATTCAAATTCGATGCAAGTGGATCAACGTGGCTGGCTACTCAAGTCAGCTCGATAATGTTACGTTTGAACAAACGGTATTAGAAACTGCTCCGGCTATCACCTCCTTCACGCCAGCCACTGCACCAACGGGTGCAACCGTAACCATCAACGGAACAAACTTTGGCGCATCTGTTTCAGCCAATCGTGTTTTCTTCGGTAACAAAGAAGCAACCGTAACCACGGCCAACACCACACAACTTCAGGTAACGGTGCCGGAAGCTGCCATCTTTGCGCCTGTTCGCGCACTCAACACAACCACCGGACTTTCTGCACAATCCTCTATTTTTTTTCAACCACAGTTCAACAATCCCGATGAAATCGATGGGCAAATAACTTCCAGCACATTCGGGCTGAATGTGGTTGTGCCCTATGGATCCGAGGTACGCGCTTCAGTGATGGGAGATATTGATGGCGATGGATGGCTCGATGTGGCTACACTTGAAACGGGATACACATTT
>JBGTGG010000135.1:0-19108 GCA_041746855.1 Cyclobacteriaceae bacterium
GCTTCGTGAATCGAAAGTGGCGGAAGTACAGTCGGCAATCGTTTTGCCAACATTGTTTTACCAGCACCGGGCGGACCGATCATAATTACATTATGTCCACCGGCAGCAGCAATCTCTAAGGCACGCTTAATATTTTCCTGACCTTGCACATCTTTGAAGTCGGAATCATAATCATTGAGGTGCGTGGCAAAAATATCGCGCGTATCCACCACCAACGGTGTGATGGTTTTCTTTCCCTCGATAAATGCAATTGCTTCTTTCAAGTTAGTGACCGGAAGTATTTCTAGGTCATTTACAATCGCGGCTTCGCGTGCATTTTCTGCCGGAAGGATAAATCCTTTCAGTTTATCTTTTCGTGCCTGGATGGCAATCGGCAACACGCCTTTGATCGGACGTAACACGCCATCGAGTGCCAGCTCGCCCATGATCATGTAATCGGAAAGAATGGTGGTAGTGATTTGTTCAGAGGCTGCAAGGATGGAAAGCGCTATTGGCAAATCGTAGGCAGAACCCTCTTTGCGAATATCCGCTGGCGCGAGGTTTACCACCGTCTTTTGACGTGGCATGTAGTAACCAAAATTTTTGAGTGCTGATTCTACGCGGTGTTCACTTTCTTTCACAGCGCCATCCGGCAAGCCGCTCATAAAGAATTTTCGGCCTTGCCCTACATTTACTTCAACGGTAATGGTTTTGGCGTCAACCCCGTAAACGGCTGCACCATAGGTTTTCGCCAACATAAAAGGTTGTTCTGTTTACTTTTGTTCCTTCTCCGGTTTTGATACAACGGTCTTCGCAGCTTCCTGCAAATCAAACAACTTCGCCTTTAGTATCGTCATCTCCGACTTCAATGCATCTTTCTCTTTGCTCAATTGCCGAACGGTTAAATAGTTCATCACAAAATCAACACCCAACAATATCAAACCGATAAAGGAGAGATATTTAAACTTGGTTGCATTTTTTGCCAAATCAAGCATCTTGTTAAAATTTCCTTGTTCTACAATGCTCTCAAAATAAAATGTTGTTCCTATTAAAACAATAATAAACACTAGAAAAACAGCATACGTGATCAGTGTATTTCGCTTCATGTACATCATAAGGAATCGCATTTATTTTTAGAACGCTTTTTAAAGGTAAGGCAAAAAACTGAAAACCAAATACATTGGCCTTCAATTCTGGGTTTCGGATCAGGTCTTTTGGATTTCACTAAGTTTCGTGTACAACCCTTTCTTTGCCACGAGTTCGTCATGGGTGCCACGTTCAATAATGTGGCCGTTCTGGATTACGATGATTTCATCGGCATGTTGAATGGTACTGAGCCGATGGGCAATCACCACAGAGGTGCGGTTTTTCATCAGATTGGTAAGGGCATCCTGCACCAACCGTTCCGATTCAGAATCCAACGCGCTGGTTGCTTCATCCAAAATTAAAATCGGTGGGTTCTTTAAGACTGCACGAGCGATGCTTAACCGCTGGCGTTGGCCACCCGAAAGTTTGGAACCACGCTCCCCGATTACGGTTTGATAACCATTTTCAGTTTGCATGATAAAGTCGTGGGCATTTGCGACTTTCGCTGCCTGGATCACATCTTCCTCTTTTACATTCGGCATACCAAACGCAATGTTGTTGAAGATACTGTCATTGAAAAGAATAGATTCCTGTGTTACTACGCCCATCAACGCGCGAATAGATTCCACATCACAATCCGGAAGTGGCGTTCCGTCAATCAAGACTTCGCCATGCGTGGGATCGTAAAATCGTGGCACTAAATCTGCCAGCGTTGACTTCCCTCCACCGGAGGGACCTACCAATGCAATGGTTTTTCCTTTCTCAATTTTTAGGTTGATGTGACTGAGAACAGGATCGTTTTCATAAGCGAAGCCTACATTTTTGAATTCAATGGCATCTTCAAAAGCGGTAATTTTCTTTGCGTTCGGTTTGTTTTTAATAGCCGGTTCAGTGTCTACAATTTTAAAAATCCGCTCGGCTGAAATCGTTCCTTTTTGCAAGGAAGTTATGCCATTTGAGAAATTTTTTCCGGGTTGGATAATGGAAGCAAAAACTGCCAGAAAGCCGATGAACTCTTCAGGCTTAAGCGTCATCTGATCGCTAAGTACCATTGATCCTCCAAAGTAAAGAATAGCGCCCACGATCATTACGCCCAGCACCTCCGAAACAGGGGAGGCTAGTTCATTTTTTTTAGCAAGACTCAAATTTACCTTTCGGTGATAGGAGGTTTCCTTATCAATTTTATCAGTAATAAATTGCGCTGCATTGAAAGCTTTGATCACCCGCATGCCACTGAAAGTCTCATCCAAAATATTCACCACACGTCCCAGCGACTCCTGGCTGGCCTTAGCTTTCTTCTTTAATCGTTTAATAATCTCTGCTAAAATCCCACCGGTGATGGGCAATACCAATAGTGTAATCAATGTCAGCTTCACACTAATGATGAAAAGAATAGTAAAGTAAACAATGATGGTGATGGGCTCTTTGAGTACTGATTTCAAACTATTGACGGCAGCGCTCTCCACTTCACTCACATCATTCGTAAAGCGGGAAATCAAATCGCCTTTGCGTTGATCCGAGAAATAGCCGATGTGAAGTTGCGTGACATTTCTAAAAATGTCCATCCGCATATTTTTTACAATGTCAACTTTCAACCGGGATGCCACAATCCGTTCGAAGTATCGAAAAAGGTTTGCCAAAAAAATGGTGATCACAAGAGCGGTGCAGACAAACAACAGTGCAGCAGGTTTTCCATTTTCAATAATAGTGCTGTTCAGATGGTAATTAAACAGGTCGATAGCATAGTCAAAGTTCAGTGCAAAATCAGGTCGTTCAGGTACCACAACAATCTCATCTTTACTAAAGAGCACGTTGAGCATGGGGATAACAAGAATAAGGTTGAAAGCACCGAAGACAATCCCAAGCAATGAAAGCACGAAAAACTGAACAAGCCTGAAAACAAACCGGGGTGCGTACCGAAATATCCGTATGTAAATCTTCATCCGTTAAAATTCATAAAGCCGCTGTGGAATATTCCAGCGCAAGCTAAGTGTTGTAGCTGTTGTGTTCGTGTTGTAAAAAGCAACCTCACTTTCGCTCTTGCGCAAAATTAAGGTCGCATCCAAAAACAAATTGTGTTTCAACATCCACGAGGCTGTAAAATTCATAAACATAATATTGTTCACCACACCTTGTCCAATGGTGTTGCCAAATTCAAGTTCATGCGTGGAGTTATCTTTTAATATATCACTTCCCCAATTCACACCAGTGGTATCCCTGCCAACCTGTGAATAAACTAATTTACCTGTAAGGTTTAAACGCGGCAACGGTTGATATCGTAAAATCCCAACTACTTCTTTGAAATTGGCACCAAGCGGATGGGCCATCGACTGGTTGTAACTGGAGTAACTTCCATAGAGCGTGTTGTGCGCATGGGTATACGGTCGCATGATGTTTACTTCAGCTTGCAAGTCGAGGTTGGAGACGCCCAACGCATCAATATATTTTAAACCCGTTTGGATACCATACTTGTTGGCCCACCATCCATTGCCTTCTTTTATATTCTCCAACAGAAATTCATCCAACACCAACTGACCATACATGGAAACTTTCTTTACAATATTCCATTTAAAATCCATTCCGATAATCACATTATCACTGCTACCATTTTGTTGCTCGATGGCACGGTAAAAAATAATCGGGTTCAAATACCCAAGCTCGAAGTTGGTTCTTGTGGAGTCATTTGCACCAAACACCACCGATTCAAAAAGGCCGATGTTAAATTTCTTTCCAAGGTTAATGCTGAGGTGATGGGTAGCAATGAATTTTTTAGGAAACCCATCCGCAGAAGTTTTGGTGCCACCAGGCGTTGCCACTGCTCCGGCTGTTACCTGGTTAATGTTGAACATGTAATTGAGTTTCCAGATTTTCAGGTTCATCTTCAAATACAACGCGGCCGGGGAAAAATCGGAATACACCAGCGAGCGATAACCGTTGCCTAAAAATTGGCGGTCGTGGCCGAACTGGATCCCGATATGTTTGGATGCCTGAAAAGTGAAATATCCTCGGGCATGCAAAAAATCCACACCCCCATCTTTGAAATTCTTCCAGAAACCTTCGTGCGGAAGCGCATAATACGGAACCATGTAGTCGTTGACATAGGATGGGATGCGTGCCTGATTATCAGTAAGAATAGAGTAGAAACCCACTTTTCCATCAATCATGCCCCGGATTTCAACGCCCCGTGTGTTGATAAACAAAGGCTCATCCAACCGGGAATCCGAACCCCCGGAAAAATAAATGACCGGATTTACATGTAAATCAAATGCTGGCTCATCTACATAGAGAAAGTCGGACTTCTTTTTATAAAAATGCTTGAAAATCGGCTTTCTGCTGGTGGCTGATTCCGCCCGCGACCATTCCCAACTATCATTTTGAAGATATTCATAATTGAACCGGTCGGCTTTGGAGCTAAAAAGCCCCGCTGCTTCAATGGAATCGGTAAATTCCACGATTGCCTGGCGGTTGTAGGGTTTAATAGTGGTGAAAAATTCTGGTCGAAGTTGGCCGGTTTTGATCTCGTATCGGTCCACCCAATGGTAATAATCCTCATTCAGCGGAACCATGCTACTTTGCGAATAGCCGTAAAAAGAACCCAGGAAAAGCAATACCAAACCGGCTAATCTCTTCATAATTGCAATGTTAGGCGAAAAATACGGAGGTTATAGGTTTACAGCAAAAAACATAAACGCATTCTTGAAAATGAAGGTATTGTGCTTATCTTTGCACTCCTTTTTGGGAAAAAAAAGATAAAGTGATGAAATGCCCCAAGTGCATTCCATCTGACCATAAAAAAATAAATTGTTAACAAGATGAAAGAGGGAATTCACCCAAATTATAGAGAAGTAGTTTTTCATGATACTTCTGGAGATTTTAAGTTTTTGACACGGTCTACCATCCAGACCCCTGACACCATTACCTGGGAAGACGGCAAAGAATATCCCTTGGTAAAAATCGAGGTTAGCTCGGCATCACACCCTTTTTACACAGGTAAAAAATTATTTGTGGATACAGCCGGTCGTGTTGAGAAATTCAAGAAAAAATATAAGAAGGACTAATTTTAGTTGCTTCACGGTACTAAAGCCTCTTCGGAACCCCGGAGGGGCTTTTATTTTTTGCTACAGCGAAGAAAGGGTTAAATTCACTTCGACATATTAGCTTAAAGAAAGTTAGGCACCAGGTTTTACTCTGTTCTGCTTCATTCTTTGTTTATTGAAATATTCAACGATTTCCTCTTTGGACATTTTGGATAATTTTGCGTCCAACTTGTCCTTGATTTCGCGTGCCATCTTAACAGCATCAAATTTTTTTTCAGTGTTCGTCTCCATAATCCATTAAATCTCTTGGTGAACGTATCTCCAATTGTTTATAACCATTTTTAATATTAATAGAGTTGTAGCCTCGTATTCGTTCAATGTTGACAATATGCTTAAAGTTCCAGCTAATTAGTAAATCTGCTTGATTGATTGTTGCAAGTGCAATATGCAAGCAATCCGAATAGCTTGTTTGTCCAACCACTTTAGCTGAAATATATTCGAAAGCAAGTTCAACAGCACTCTTCGTTTCAATAACCAGTTCAGCGTTCGCAAGACCTATTCCCTGAACTAGATTTTGGACTTTCTCAGGCGCAAATTCCAATTCTTCCTCTAACAAAGTTGAAAAAATGATTGTGAATTCCCCATTATTGATTCTTTTGAAAAGCGGTCTTGTGAACCCCTGAAATTCATCATCAAAGTATCCACCATAAACCGATGTGTCCAGATAAATACGTTGTTTTTTCATTCTCTAATTTACAAAATCCAGTGAGAAGTTGAATTTTAAACCACTGAACAAACAGAAAACTCTTACCTTGGTCGGATAAAAAATTTCTTAAATTACTAACCCTCAGTTCTTACTTTTGTCCCATGAACGTCATCCTTTTCGATCCTCCGGTTATTCGTGAAAATCTTCTTCCCTTTACGTTTACCCGGCCAGTGGCAAAAATCAGGGTCGGCATTCTTACTATCGATGAAAAATGGGCACATTGGTTAAATAATACTCCCTCTTTTAATACGCAACCGTATTTACAGAAAAAATTTCCACTCACTCCCGGAAAAGACAATCTCCTCATTAACGGAGCCCTCTGCCCGGATGAAAATCTGGTAGCCGCTATCAACGCACTTGATCAAAACCAGGTATTGATCAAAGACAAAACGATTTTAGCCGCGCGTCAAAACGATACTGCTACGCTGGCAGATTGCACACCCATTCCGTATGAACATCCCATCACCATCATCAACCATGTCTGGGAAATCTTTCAGAAAAATGCCAGTCAGCTAAAAGTTGATTTCCATCAGATTACAAAAGGAAGAACCTCTGCGGGAATTGATGACAAACACACCATCGTGTATGGTGAAGAAAATATCTTTGTCGAAGAAGGCGTAACGATCCGAGCCGCCATTTTGAATGCCGAAACCGGTCCTATTTATTTGGGAAAACATTCCAGCATTGGTGAAGGATCAATTATCCGCGGATCATTTTCTCTTGGTGAAGGATCCGCAGTAAACCTGGGCGCAAAACTGCGCGGTGATATTACAGTTGGCCCGTACTCAAAAGTTGGTGGCGAAATTAGTAACTCGGTGATCTTTGGGTATAGCAATAAGGCGCATGATGGTTTTCTTGGAAACTCCGTTATTGGCGAATGGTGTAACTTCGGTGCCGACTCCAACACTTCCAACCTAAAAAACAATTACGACCACATAAAACTCTGGAACCACGCACAAGAAAAATTCATCGATACCGGCCATCAGTTTTGCGGCTTGATGATGGGCGACCATAGCAAATGCGGTATCAACACCATGTTTAATTCAGGCACTGTTGTGGATGTATCCGCCAATATTTTTGGTGCCGGTTTTCCGCGCAACTACATTCCATCCTTTTCGTGGGGTGGCCCCGGTGGGGTTGCCACCTACCAACTTGACAAGGCCCTCGAAACGGCAGCCCGTGTAATGAAAAGAAGAGGAATAGAATTGAATGCTATCGAAACAGAAATATTGACGTATCTTTTTGATCAGCAAAATAAAAAATCACAATAGCGTATTGCCCATGAACTTCGCATCCATCCCAGGACTTTCCTCTGTAAAAAAATTACTAACCGATGCGGTGAAGAACAACCATAGTGCACACGCCCAACTTTTTCAGGGACCGGAAGGTTCTTTGAATTTACCTATGGCCGTTGCCTTCGCGCAATACCTGCATTGCGAAAATCGTGGTGACGATGTATGCGGAACCTGTGCCGCTTGTTCAAAGAGCAGTCGGTTAGTCCATCCTGATACGCATTTTGTTTTCCCTAAAAGCAATATCAAAAATGATAAGGATGAAGAGCGTTTTGAAGCGGAAATACTGAAAGCGTGGCGCACATTTTTAATCGATCAACCTTTTGGAAACCTGGAAGACTGGACAGCATCCTACGGAGGTGAAGGAAAGCAACCTTTTATTTCCCGTGAGGAAAGCAGGAACATTATAAAGAAGCTCTCATTAAAATCTTTTGAAAGCAAATATAAGGTGATGATCATTTGGTTGCCGGAACGGATGCACCCATCTGCTGCCAACGGCATTTTAAAACTATTGGAGGAACCACCTCCGTTCACCTATTTTATTTTGGTATCCAATGCTGCCGATCAGTTGCTGCCCACTATTTTATCGCGTACACAAATTGTAACGATCCCCTATTTGCAGGATAAAGAAGTTAAATCCTTTTTAAGCAACCAGGGAATTGCAGAACCTAAACTTTCAAAAGTTACCGGGCTGGCCAATGGCAATATCCGTCAGGCGCTAGCTTTATTGGATAACGATGACGCAGATGATACCGATCAACGGTTTAGTAGCTGGATGCGCACGTGTTACAAACGTGATTATCTAAGCCTGGTAAATATGGCCGAAGACTATCATCGGCTGGACAAGCTTCAACAAAAAAGTATGATGGAGCACAGCCTGACTATGATGCGCGAAACATTGTTGTCGCTTGCAAATGCAGAAGCCATACAACGCAGCAGAGGCCAGGAGCAAAAGTTTGTTCAGGATTTCAGTAAAATAATGTCATTGGAAAAAGTAGAGAAATCATATCGACTGATCAATGACGCCAGCTACCATCTCGAACGAAATGGAAGCGCTAAAATGATTTTCCTTGACCTCTCGCTTCAACTTTCTAAAACCATGCACCCATCATGACAAAAGTTATTCGAATCGGTACCAGAAATAGTCCGCTGGCCATGTGGCAAGCCGAGCATGTTGCAGGATTGCTAAATGCATCTGCCTTTCAAACAGAAATTGTTCCCATGGAAACACATGGTGATCGCATATTGGATGTTACCATTTCAAAAATTGGAAGCAAAGGGGTTTTTACGGAAGAGATTGAAGCGCAACTTTTTGCCGGCACAATTGATATTGCTGTACATAGTGCAAAAGACCTTCCATCGGATACACCTGAAGGACTTGAGCTTATTGGTTTTACTTTTCGTGAAGATCCCAACGATGTAATCCTTTCGCATAAAAAGGATTTTAAGATCATGCAGGGATCTCCTGTTATCGGTACATCTTCAACACGCAGGGTGGCTTTCTTAAAACATTTTCATCCGAATGTAAAAACGGTTGCTGTGCGTGGCAATCTTCAAACGCGCATCAACAAAATGAAAGCTGGTGAATGCGATGCTTTGCTACTGGCTTTTGCCGGGGTCACGCGCATGGAGTTTGATGATATGATCATTGAAAAAATTCCCACCAGTTATTTTGTTCCACCGGTCGGGCAAGGTTGTATTGCTGTTGAATGTCATCAAAAACTGGACTTCGCAAAAAAAGAAGCAGTAGCAAAATATGTGAACCATCCGGAAACGGAAGATTGCATCCGTGCTGAACGCGCTTTCCTTAAAACCCTACATGGAGGATGCAGCATTCCTGTATTTGGGTATGCGCACAAAGAAGGTGAATTTATTACCCTTAAAGGAGGAATCATTTCATTGGATGGAAAAAAAGTAATCAAGGTTAAAGAATCTGCCCACGCTTCAGACGCGAAAGAACTTGGAAAAACTGTTGCGCATGAAGTCTTAGCCGAAGGGGGCCAAGAAATCCTGGATCAAATCAGACAAACGCTGGTCAACAACAACCCTTAAAGGCATTTAATTTTTTATACTTTTGTTGCCTTATACTTTATCCACTTAGAAAAATGACACGTCTTCTCACCTCTTTACTTTTCATTTCTTTTATTTTCACGGGCTGCGCCCAAAAGAAAGATTATGTTGTCACCATCAAAACCAAGTATGGCGATATGGTAGCCATCTTATATGATGAAACCCCAAAACACAAAGAGAATTTTGTTAAGCTGGCAAAGGAGCACTATTTCGATAGCATGCTTTTTCATCGGGTGATGGAAAAATTTATGATACAGGGTGGTGATCCGGATTCAAAACATGCACAACCCGGACAACCCCTTGGCGTGGGAAGTCCCGGCTATACGATTCCATCCGAATTCAATCCAAAATTTTTTCATGACAAAGGTGCGTTATCGGCAGCTCGCCTACCCGATCAGCAAAATCCAAATAAAGAAAGCAGCGGTAGCCAATTTTATATTGTACAAGGTCAGGTGTGGCCCCAAGCTGAATTGGAAATCGATCAAAGCAAATTGAATAGTGCCCTCCGGCAACTGATGCAAAATCCAAACTATACCTATCTTCAAGACACGCTTACACGCTTATACTATGCGGGCAATATGGATGCGTACAAAGATAAAATGATCGAACTCGTACCAGTTTGTGAAAAAGAATTGGGCATTAGTCTTAAAAAAGAAATTGATCCTGAAAAACTAAAAGTATACACGACCATTGGAGGATCTCCTCATTTGGATGGCGAGTACACTGTTTTCGGAAAAGTGATTTCGGGATTGGAGGTGATCGATAAAATTGCTGCTGTACAGGTTGATCCACGTGATCGTCCGATTGAAGATGTGCAAATGATGGTGACCGTGGAAGAAATGTCCAAAAAGAAAATCACGAAACAATACGGGTATCAGTATCCGGAACCTGAAAAGAAATGAGAATTCTTGTCACCGGATCCAACGGTTTACTTGGACAAAAACTAACGGCATTACTTCAACAAGATTCCACGGTTCAATTAATTGCAACCGCACGATCTGCTTCTGTCATTCCTATTGAAAAAGGAGAATTCCATTTATTGGATATCACGAATGCAGCAGAAGTGGATACAATCATTTCTTCAACAAAACCCGATGTGATCATCAACACAGCTGCCATGACGAATGTTGACCAATGCGAAACTGAAAAGGAAGCGTGTTGGAAAAACAATGTTACATCCGTTGAAAATCTTGTGAACGCATGTGGAAAATACCATGTTCGCCTTGTCCATGTTTCCACCGATTTTATTTTTGACGGAAGTCATGGACCACTGGCAGAAGATGAACCTGCAAGTCCGGTAAATTACTATGGTGAAAGTAAACTTGCAGCCGAAGAAATTGTATTAAGCAGCACTATTTCCAATTGTATCCTGCGAACGGTTCTCGTTTATGGCATCACTAATGACATGAGTCGCTCTAATATTGTGTTGTGGGTAAAGAAGAGTTTGGAAGAAGGAAAAACGATACAAGTGGTAAATGATCAATTCCGCACGCCAACACTGGCAGAAGATTTGGCTATGGGGTGCTATCTGGCTGCCATAAAAAATGCAAAAGGGATTTATCATATTTCAGGAAAAGATTTCCTATCCCCATATGAAATTGCATTGGCCACAGCCGATTATTTCAAGTTGGATAAAAACCTGATCAAGCCTACCGATTCAACTACGTTTAAACAACCGGCTGCGCGGCCTTTGATTACGGGATTTGTTATTGAAAAGGCAAGGAAAGAACTAGGCTATGAGCCGAGGAGTTTTGCAGAAGGGATAGCAATCCTGAACAGCCAATTGAATTAATTCAGATTTATTTCTTCTTGCCATTTAAGACTGAAAAATTCTTCCGAAGGTATACGTATTAGTACAAAAAGAATTACATACCTTTCCCCCGGATTTTTACCAATCCACCACACACCCCTATGAATACAGCGGAAAACCGTGGCCAATTCGGATCGAAATTTGGCTTTATAATGGCGGCTGCCGGATCTGCAGTCGGCCTTGGAAATATCTGGCGCTTTCCATATTTAACAGGTGAAAGCGGAGGTGCAGCCTTCGTATTCATTTATCTGGGATGCGTCCTGCTCATTGGTCTCCCCATGTTGATGAATGAAATTGCATTAGGTAGAATGACGGGAAAAAATCCAATAGGCGCATTCAAAGATACGGGTAGCAATAAATTCTGGTTGATCGGTCCAATCCTTTCCTTATGTGTTAGTTTTTTTGTCACCAGCTATTACGGTGTGATTGCCGGGTGGACGCTAGGATACATATACACTTCCGTGATGGGCATTGAACTATCCTTCACGGAATTTCAAGCTAACCCATCTATTGTAATACCACTTTTTATTGTCTTTATCGGACTCAACTTATTGATCGTTACAAAAGATATTTCCAAAGGAATTGAGAAAGCTTCGAAAATTTTAATGCCAATTCTTTTTGTACTTGTATTTGTTGTGATTCTTCGCGGGCTTACACTGGATGGCGCAACAGAAGGATTACGGTATTATCTGGTTCCTGATTTTTCAAAAATAAATAGTACGGTTTTCCTTAAAGCACTCAGTCAATGCTTTTTCTCGATGTCGATTGGTTGGGGAATTATGATCACATACGGCTCCTATCTTTCTAAAAAAGAAAGCATTGTTAAAAGTGCGCTTTGGATTGGATTATTGGATACTACCGTTGCATTAATGGGCGGTCTGATGATTTTTCCTGCTGTATTTGCGTTTGGAATGGAACCAAATCAAGGACCAACGTTAGTATTCCAAATCTTACCTCAAATCTTTGGTGAGATGCCAGGTGGAAACATTGTTGGTGCATTTTTCTTTTTATTGTTGTGTATAGCAGCATTGACATCAACCATCTCCATGATAGAAGTTCCGGGATCATGGCTAATAGATGAAAAGAAGTGGAGTCGTAAAAAGGCGGCTTGGGCTGTTGCATTGTTGGCCATTGTAGTGGGGATTCCTTCCGCCTTGTCGAAAGGAGGTAGTGACTCTTTATCAAGTATGTCATTAAGCTTTTCAGGACTAACCATGATAGGGTTTATGGACATAATGGATTTTATATGGGGATCGTTCTTCATCATAATTGTTTCGCTTTTTATGTGTCTTTATGTCGGTTGGGTAATTGGACCTAAAAGGGTTGTAGAGGAGTTGAATGAGGGTTCATCATTCTTTACTACGGTGAAAATCGCAGGCGTAACACCATCCCAAATCTGGACGTTCTTCATTCGCTTTGTTTGTCCTATCGTCATCATTATTGTTATCCTGAATCAATTCAATATTTTCTAGCAATCACAAAAAGGAAGGAAAAATCTTCCAGTCCACTCATTATTATTATCCATAGGAAACAGTATGGAACGTTCTGTCCGTTCAGGGGTTTGATTAGTTGATTTTTTTTCTAAAATTGTCGGCTTCACAAAATCTAAACCTAACTTAAATAACTAATAATGAATGTTTCTACAGATAACAGAGGCCAGTGGGGCTCGAAATTCGGTTTTATCATGGCGGCAGCAGGTTCTGCTGTTGGCTTGGGTAACATCTGGCGATTTCCCTATATCACGGGTCAAAACGGTGGAGGAGCCTTTGTACTCGTCTATATTTTATGTGTAGTCCTTATTGGTGTTCCGCTTTTGCTTACAGAAATGGGCTTGGGACGCCTCACAAAAAAAGGTACCATCGGGGCTTTTAAAGATACAGGTGCTGGCCCTTTCTGGATGGGCGTTGGCGCGATCCTCGCACTTTCCGTAAGCTTCTTTGTGCTTTCTTACTATGGAGTAATTGCGGGTTGGACGATGGGTTATATTTTTAAAATCCTTACAGGAGCAGGTGGAACCTTTGAAGCCTTTGCTGCAAACGGTCCTATGACCATTGGGCTTATGGGTGCATTCACGATCATCACTATTCTGATTGTATTGGGTGGGGTCTCCGGTGGAATTGAAAAAGCAGCAAAAATTTTGATGCCGATTCTGTTTTTCCTCATCATCGTTGTTGCCATCCGAAGCTTAACGTTGGATGGCGCCATGAAAGGCGTTGAGTTTTATCTCCACCCTGATTTTTCGAAAATTACTGGCAACAGTATTTTGGCCGCATTGGGTCAGGCATTCTTTTCCATGAGTATTGGCTGGGGCATTATGATCACCTATGGTTCGTATTTGCCTAAAGACTCAAATCTTGTCAGCAGTGGTGTGTGGGTTGGGTTCATGGACTCAGCCGTTGCATTGCTTGCTGGCTTCATGATTTTTCCTGCGGTGTTTGCGTTTGGTAAATCACCGGAAGCAGGCCCGACACTTGTGTTTCAAGTCTTGCCAGAAATTTTTACTACGATGACCGGAGGACACATCATCGGAGCGATGTTCTTTTTGTTGCTGACAGTGGCTGCCCTTACCTCTTCAATCTCCATGTTGGAAGTTCCTGCTTCTTATTTTATTGATGAAAAGAAATGGAGCAGGAAAAAAGCCGCATGGTTTGTAGGGATACTTGTCTTTCTTGTTGGAGTTCCTTCCGCCTTATCCAATGGAGGAAGTGAATTCTTCACGAACATGACCGTTAATCTACCATGGACTGATCCTATCGTAGGCTTTCAAGGAATCCTGGATTACTTCTTTGGAACATTCTTTATCGTAGTAGTGGCGTTATCAACGTGCGTATATGTTGCCTGGAAGATGCCGATTGATACCATTGTTCAGGAATTATCCAATGGTTCTCCTAGTTTCAATCCGGGTGGATTGCCATCAAAATTATTTGTGTTCTTTATTCGCTTTGTTTGTCCAATCACGATCCTATTGGTATTGTTAAATATGTTAGGAGTATTCGGAATATTTGCCGGGGCGTAGATCAGGAATTAATGTAATAAAAAAGGGAGGTGTAAGCCTCCCTTTTTTTATTTGATAATTGTTCAATCATTCAAACAATACTTACTTATTGTAGCACCCCTAACGGGGTTCTTAGATTTTTTAGTGCATTTTTTTTCTATAATCCCAACATCCCTTTAGGATTTAACCTGTATTAAAAAAAATGTTTGCTCGCGCCACTAATCCCGAAGGGATGATAGGATTATAGCACACACCTAAAATAGTAATTAAACCCCGAAGGGGTGATAGTTAATTCAACCATTCAAACAAATACTTTTCATTGTACTCAATTTCAAATTTCTTGAGCAGATCAAGATACTCATCCTTAAAGGTTTTATTTTTATGATGCTCATCCTGATTCAAAATATAGTTATATACACTTTCTATCTGTGAGTATTTCACCCCTCCGGGGTTTAAAATTTTTGTTGCATATTTTCTATAATCCTTTCATCCCTTCGGGATTAGAAGTATTTTATATTGATACGAGATTAAACAGTTTTACTTGAGTCGTTATTTTTTTCGGCTATTGTGCCTTTCAAAAACCATGAAGAAATAAAGGCGGTAAAAGTTCCAAATAGTCCAACACCACCGGTCATTAATAACCCACCAATAATGCGTCCACCAGTTGTTACAGGAAATTTGTCACCATAACCAACAGTGGTAATCGTAACGTATGACCACCAAAGTGCATCTTCCGCAGTCTTAATATTGCTGTTAGAATCGGTCTCGAATTGTAAAATTGAAATAGACGAGAAAATTATCAACAATAAAGCCAGTATGGATACAGTCGCAAAAGCTCCTTGAGCTTTATTTTTGAAAACCTGATTCACAATATGCTTTGTAGACCGAAATGCTCTTAAGATTCGCAAGAGTCTAATAAGCCTCAGGGTTCTACCTACTCTTAAAAATTCCACGTTTGGTATGCTTGATATTAAATCAATCCAGCCCCACTTCATGAATTTCAGTTTGCTGTCAGCTTTATAAAACCTTACAACAAACTCGAATAGAAAAATAACACAAATTCCGTTGTCTACAAGATTAAGTATGCTCGCAATTTCTGACGGAAGCGTGAAGATGGTATCTACTATTAAGGCTAACAGAACATACACTGATAGGACTAAAATAATTAGGCTCAGCGGATTTAAACTTTTTTCAGGATTATTAGATGCTTCCATATATTGGCTAATTGTCAATTTACTCTACGCGTTTAGCACCCAATATAATAAATTGCTACATTAGACTTCTTCCCTCCCTCAATCCAATATCTCAACAATCGGTTGCCCCGTTGTACCACTCGGAAATTTTATTTTCAAAATCCTGGAAACGGTAGGTGCAATATCGGTAATACGATGATACTGGTTGGAGGATCCTTTCTTCACGCCTTTACCATAAAAAATAATCGGCACGTGCGTATCGTAACTGTAGCCGCTTCCGTGTGTGGTTCCGGTTCTTGAACTGGATGAAATAAAACCGGACTCTACAATAATCACCAAATCACCGGAGCGCTTTTGGTGATAGCCCCGGATGGCCATTCCTTTTAGCCCTCCTTCATTGTAATCGCCCATCGTCATATGTTGTTGAGAATAAACATCTGCAATACCTTCTTCTTTCTTCAGGTATTGAATGATCAATTCAGAAGCAACCATCATTTGTACACCCGCTGATTTTGGATCTTTATCGAACACTTCATAATTGAAAAATAGTTGACCGTTCGAAATAACTTTTACAAGTTCATTGCTTTGAAAATAGGAAGCGAGATATACGTTTAGCTCTTCCCGTATTTTTTTAGTATCGAGATACCCACCTGGCAATTTGTTGTCGATCATAAATTGCGGAACCTCTGCTACAGCATGATCGGCTGTAAGAAAAACCGTGTAGTTCCCTTTGCCTACTTGTTCATCCAATTTCACTAAAAGGCGCTCTATGTTTTTGTCTAACCGGATATACATATCCTGCAACTCAACAGCATTCGGTCCTACAGCATGGCCGAGTGCATCGGTTGCCGAATACGAAATCGCCAAAAAATCTGTCCATTGTCCTTTGCCTAATTTCTCCCCGTTCAATGCTGCCAATGTTGCTTCGGTAATGTAATCGTTGCTAAAAGGTGTCACATACAAAAGATTATAATCACCTGCTTTTGCTCTCAGTTCATTCAAGTTGTACGGAAAAGTTGGTGTATCATTTCCTCCAATTTTATTTTCATACGGTGAATTATCATTACCGCTCTGAATATATTTCTCAATCGGCAAGATGGGTTTCCAAATTCCACTTAAATACAAATCCGGTAAACCACGTTTGTTAAAATCCGCTAACCATTTTGGCAGCTGTTGCTGGTAGTAAGTAGATGTAATGAGCGCTGTGGATTTCGAGTCAACCCAATAGGCACCATTGGGCATGTGCCCTCCCGGTAGAACAGCACCCCGGTCTTTCCATGAGATGCTAATCACTTTTGAATTTCCCTGTGAGTTGATTTTTAACTCATCGGTAACCGTGGTTGTCTGCATACGCCATGGCGAAACATCGCCATTCCCCCCGGGACTACCAACAGGTTCGTACCGCGGATCATTCACACAATTCACATGCTTGTTCAATTCCTTGTCATACCAATCGTTGCCAATAATGCCATGAACTGCAGGTGTTGTTCCGGTATAAACGGAAGCGTGGCCCGGACCTGTGACGGTTGGGGTATAATTATAGTGTGCATTTTCCAGCACAAAACCCTCGTTGATCAGCCGCTTAAACCCACCGGAGCCATAGGTATCGTAATAGCGATGCAAATATTCATAGCGCATCTGGTCCACCACAATGCCCACCATTAACTTTGGTTTTTCATTAAAGTCGGATTGGGCGTGTACGAAACCTGAAACAACCAGCAACGCGAACAAAATTTTTGAAATCTTCATCGTTATCATTAATAATTTTATAGATCAATTTGAGCAATAAATCCGCTCGTAGTCTTCCGCTTCATACGCTTGCCTACGTAAAAACTTTCCTTCATCATTATAGTAGATCACCACAAAAAGCGAAGCTTCCTCCACAAACTTTTCAGTCATGTAAAAAGGTTTTTCTGCCGACCCAATATTAACGATATCCGAAAATGTTGAGGGAATAATGACGCCTTTTCTACTACTAATTACACCATAGGCAGTATCCTCATGTATAATGGCGATTTTTTCGTCCGGGGTGTCCTTAATGATTCGATAGTCCTTCACCATTTCCAACTTCATGGCTTTGGTTTCGATCTCGTACAACAACCATTGAAAGCCCTTCTTGACCCAGGCAACAGAATCGTTCCAGTACCGAACCTCTTCAAACTCAAATTTACTTTGTGGTTTGCCATCCCAATTGATAAACCCGTATGCTCCGTCTTTGTACGCCACCAAAAAATCAGCTCCATATGTGGTGATATTTTTATCATACACAGGTTTAATAATTTTTTTTGAAACGATATTAAACGCACCAAATTTCATCGATTTCAAAATGGGGATTGTTTTCGCATTGACAATCCCGCCAATACCATCGTACTCAAGAGGAAGTACAATTTTCCCATCGCGTTGCACCAATCCCTTTTTCTTCTTTCTCTCCACCATAAAAAAACCTTCGCCCAGGTATTGGATTTGCTCGTATACTGCCTGAAACAACTTTTCACCATTAGAGTTGTAAAGTTGTTGCTCATCGCCTTTTTGCAAACTCACAAACGAAATGGAATCCTTGCCGGGAATAAATTTAATACCCGTTCTTAAAAAAAATTGCTTAACCTCCTTATTGAAAAATACCTGCATGCTGTCCTTCACATACCCGACTGCAACAGGTCCTATAAAATTGATACTATCGAAAGGGGGACTTAGAAAATTTTTAGAAGCAACATCAAACAAGCGCCACTGCGTCTCCGTTTGAACGCCCACCCAGGGATCATATACTTTTGTATTCTTAAAACTTCCCACGTTTTCCATGGCAAGATTGTAAAGTGTTTGCAATTCATCCGTTTGACCGAGTGCACCAAAAAAGGTTGCGTTAAGGGTTTGGTTGGTTGGAAGTATTGTTAGATGAAAATTTTTATCCAATACACTTTCTTTCCCATTTTTCTTTGTCCAGATTTTATGGAAAGGCCAGGGGGCTACGCTGTCGTACGCATGATCCAGTGCGAGAGAGTTTCCATCAGCCAGTTCACCTATTGAAGCTGGAGTTTCCAAAAACCACTGTCCATTCCTTTGTAACGCAATCGTTTCTCCTACTTCTCTTACATCCTGAAAATCATACTCACTCAATTGCCTTCCGCCCAATGACATCAGCGCCCACTTGTTTTCTTTTTTAATTGCCAACAGACGACTCCCCAACATCTTTGCATCCTGAAGGCATTCTGTTGTCAGCACGCGTCCGGATAAATGGACGAGTTGCATGCACGATTCGCTGGTGATCAGCAAAAAACCAGACCCCAATTCTTCAATCTCCTCTACTTCACCTTCATAAACCATTGCCCCATTTCGCCCAACAACACCGTGTACTGTAATGAAGATGTCTTCTAAAATATTTCCACACAAATACGATGGATCCAATTCATTTCCGATATTTTTCAAAACATCAATGCCTTCGCTGTTCATCAATCCAAATTGGTCATCGCGTAAGAAAGGTACGAGATACCCTTGTGAAAGAATTTGAACTGCACGCAGCGAATCCGTTAAAATCAAATCCATATCTTCCCCAAGGTGGAATAGGATATCGCGTGCAAATTTTGCTTTTCTGCTTTCGGGGTTTTCAGTCAGGAATTTCAAAATTGAGGTTTGATCACCGGAAGCCGTGCTGATTTCAAAAACTTCATCCAGTGCATCCTGCCGATAGGGAGAGGTAGGATAATCGCGCACAAATGCTTTGTATGTGGCTAATTTTTTATCAGCGGTAAGCGTAGTGAAAAGTAACTTCTCATACCGCCTTCGCGCTTCCGTTGCGCGTTCGGCTGTTGGATACTTCGTGAGGTAAGCATAATAACTTTGATAGGTATTCTCTTTTAATGCATCGAGGTAAGCAACTTCATAC
>JBGTGG010000136.1:0-4478 GCA_041746855.1 Cyclobacteriaceae bacterium
TCCATGATCAATTCGCCCGGAGTCTCGTGGTCTTTGAAGAGTTTCCCGGCCATTAGCATCTTGTCTACCAGCGTAGTTTTGCCATGGTCAACGTGCGCGATGATGGCGATATTCCTTATTTTATTAACATCCATACCAAATGGTTCTATTTTAAGGCCGCAAAGATAGAAATATTTGGTCGAGTTTCGATAACGCAAAAAATTAATGATAGGCGCATTAAACCATTCATCTACAACACAGTCGAAGGGCAAAATTTAGAAAAATGAATAGAATACCATACTTTATTTTGATCCTTGCGCTTTTCACACTATCCCATACAGCCTTTTCGCAAGGTTACCAATGGGAACTTCTGGGAACCCGAAAAGTGGATTACAAACTAGATCGCGATATTATTCCCGTCACCCTCCGAAAAGATTCCTTTCGTGCCTTGAAACTGGTGGTTAAAAATGGTGGGCTGAACATGCACAAATGTATTGTGCACTTCGAAAATGGCACAAGAGAAGAGCTTGCTGTCCGTCACAATTTCTTACGAAGATCAAGTTCACGCACCATCAACCTGCCCGGAAACAAGCGGTTTATTGAAAAGATCGAATTCTATTATGATTCGAAAAACCGATCGCGCCACCGAGCTGAGATCATGGTATATGGAGGACGTTAATCTTTAAATCGCAAAAAAGTACCCATCGGCAAGTCGGCCATTTGTTTTGACTTTAGAAAGAACTCCCCAAACTCAGGTCTGCTTTCCGGGAAGTGCGTCTTCACTACATTCAATCCCACTACCGATGATAATCCGACCGCATACATGCTCATGATAAAAAAGTGATGCTTTGGTTCCAACAGCTGACTAGCCAACTCAACCAGTTCGTTTAACTTTTCCTGAAGGGTCCACTTCTCCCCGCTCGGTCCGCGACCGTATGGCGGTGGATCCATGATGATCCCATTGTATTTGCTGCCCCGCTTTACTTCCCGTTTGGCAAATTTCAGTGCGTCTTCATACACCCAACGGATGTCGGAAAGATTGTTGAGTTGCATGTTTTGATTTGCCCAATTAATGCCGGGTCGTGATGCATCCACATGATAAACGTCTGCTCCCGTGGAGCGCGCCACAACTGAAGCTGCTCCGGTGTAGGCAAACAAATTCAACACTTTAGGGGTATTGATTTTCCAATCGGAAATGGTATCGTAAATAAAGTTCCAGTTTTGCCCTTGTTCGGGAAAAATACCCACGTGGCCAAAACTTGTTAACGCCAGTCTTAACTTCAACTTCAACTCCTTATAGACATAGTCTATCTCCCAGCTTTCCGGCATATCGGAGCGCTTCGACCAACCACCCTTTACATCATCAGAAAACCGAAACTTGTCCGCTTGCTCGCGAATGAATTTGGCGTGCGCCATTTGCTTCCAGTCTTTCTCCTCAAGGTTTTTACTCCAAATCGCTTGTGGTTCAGGACGGATCAAGGTGTACTTTCCGAACCGCTCAAGTTTTTCGAAACCTCCTGAGTCAATCAGCTCGTAGTCTTTCCAGGATGTAGGGCTTAATAATTTCACGGGGCAAATATAGGGGCATCCTTTGATTCACTCATGGATGCGGTTGCTTTTTATTACTTTTGATTCACGATGCACTTCACGCTAACCAGTACTCAAAATCCAAAAGTGAAAAGTTTGCTTGCACTGGAGAAACCACGCGAGCGAAAGAAACAATGTTTGTTCCGGATCGAAGGAAAGAAGGAAATAGGAATGGCACTGGAAGCCGGCTATAAAATCGGCAACCTCTTTTTTTGTGAAGCCTTGATTTCCGTTGAAGAGGCGACTGCATTGGTTCCTGAAAAAACATTATTGATTCCTGTGTCGAAAGACATCTTTGATAAGATTGCTGTTCGCGAAAATTCAGGTGGCGTGATCGCTGTCGCGGAACAGAAAGTCCATCGGCTTGACCAACTCAAACTCAGCAAAAATCCGTTGCTGCTGATTTTAGAGTCGGTGGAAAAACCGGGGAACCTCGGGGCAATTTTGCGTACAGCTGATGCTGCCGCAATTGATGCGGTCATTATTTGTGATCCCACAACGGATTTTTACAATCCAAATGTTGTGCGCTCCAGTATCGGCTGTTTGTTTACGAACCAGGTTGCATCCGCCACAAGCGAAGAAACCATTGAATGGCTTAAGGAAAACAATATCGAAATTTTTTGTACCTATTTAAAGGCATCCGTTCCGTATCATACTATTGACTATACGAAACCCTGCGCCATTGTGATGGGAACCGAAGCCACCGGTCTGTCAGCCATTTGGGTTAACAACAGCAAAGCCAACATCATTATTCCGATGCGGGGAAAAATTGATTCCATGAATGTATCTACTGCAGCTGCCGTAATGGTGTTTGAAGCTGCACGGCAACGGGAAAGGTAACCTATTCGCCTAACTTGCCACGCCCAAAACACTTTTAACATCTGCGATGGTAAGTGGTTTGTTGAGATAGCCAAGAATTGGAAATTGATAAGCCCTTTCAATATCTTTTTTATTGGAAGAAGATGTAAGCATCACGATTTTGATGCGTTCCCGTTGTTGATTAGGAAATTGTTCAAATTCTTCGAGAAATTGAAAGCCATCCATCACTGGCATATTGATGTCAAGAAAAATCAGATCGGGGCAATCTGATCCTACATTGTTGTTGATAAAATTTATTGCCTCCTCACCATTTGTTACAACATGAAATTCATTCGTGATGCCAATGGACGAGAGGATTTCTTTGTTCAGGAAGTTGCTTACTACATCATCGTCTACCAGCAACACACATTTAAACTGTTTCATCACTTGGTAAAGTTACGAAAAATGTGGTGCCCTTCCCGGGTGTACTTTCAACATGAATGGTACCATTGTGTTTATCGATGATTTTTTTGATAATGTACAAGCCCAGGCCGCTACCCTCTACGTGATTATGAAACCTGCTGAAAAGCCGAAAGAGTTTATGCCTGTTTTTGGTCAAGTCCATACCCAACCCATTGTCCTGTATTTCAAGTACTGTTGCCTTTTCCTTGCGATAGGTTTTTATGCTAATAAAACAATTGCGCTCCGGTGAGCAATATTTAATGGCATTGGAAATTAAATTGTGGATAATACTTGTAAGCCCAATCGCAGAAAAAGTAATAGTTTCCACTTCAATGGAAGTTGTAATGACGGTGCGGGAATCCAGAATCAAATGTTGATTTGCCCCTACGAATTCGTCCAGCATCGTATTGATATTATTTTCCTGAATATCGTCCAACGGATTTTTATCCATCTTCATTACTTCGGTAAGCCCTACGATTGTTTTCTTTAAAGTCGTAATGGAGAATTCCATCTTTTCTAAAATGGTACGCAAGTCCTGGTCATTCTCTTTATACTTTACAAGGTTCATCAACCCTTCGAGGTTGTTGATGGGGGATTTAAGATCATGCGATGCTGCATAAATAAAATTATCCAATTCCTGATTGGTGGTGTTCAGGTCTTTGTTGGTTTGTTCCAGATCACGCTTTGCTTCGCGTAACTGACGCACGCCCTTATTGGAGTATGCCACTACGGTTGTTACAATCAAAACAATGAGAAAGCCATTTATTAAAAACATAGAGACACTAATTTTTCGGGCCGTAACGCCCAACAGATTTGAAAAAGCCCTTTCCTTAATGGTGAGTTCATTGGTAATCCGGTTGATATCCTTCGTGAATTGCACTTTTTCATTAATCGTCAAATCATTCACCTGCATTTTTGTATGGATGGAATCCCCCATATTCTTTAGTCGCCCGATCAATACATCCGCTTCCTTCCAAATCGTAATCGCTTCTTTCATGAAGGCGATCTCCTTAAAATTTTTGAAGAGCCAAATCATGTTATTAATATCATCTTCATGGTTCTTTCCTTGTAAAAAACCTGCATAGATTGTTTCGTATGCGTCATTCCGCATCAACCCGACCCGCGCTAAGCTATCGCCAATCGGAACCTGCAATTCTTCATTGAACGAACTATAATAGTGTGGATCCTCAAGGGATAGGTAAATAATCAAATGCCGGGCACCATCTTTCTGTCCTTTTGAGTATTGTGATTCCCCATTCACGTAAGCCCTCACTGCTGATAAGGTTTTTATCGTGAAGTAATTAATTCCAGCCAACAAAAAAGTTGATAAAAAAATCACGAGGACAAGTGAAGTTCCTCTTTTCCACTTATGGAACATAATGGTGTTACTCATAGCCAACGTAGATCATTTCCTGTATTTCAATTTTGGTAATGTACTAGCGCATCACTTTACATGAGACACACTAATTTTCTTTCTTTCTCAGAAGTTGTTTCACCGGTTATTGATTTTTAAAATCATGATAGTCCGTAAAGATACCTAACTGACAGAAGCTGTCTAAGCTATTGGTGACCTTGTTTGAAAAAAACAAGTGTTATGAATCTAATAGAGTTTATGAAGCATTTCCCCAACGAGGAATCATGCCGGGTACATT
>JBGTGG010000137.1:0-8723 GCA_041746855.1 Cyclobacteriaceae bacterium
GGCACCATCAGCCAGGATTTTGTAAAAATCTCCGATACCTTAAAAGAAGCTTCTTATCAAATCCGAAAACGGGGCTTTTCGGAATATCCAATTTTTCCGGTCTGCAAAATCGAACAACCTGTTGGTCAATTGTTAATCGACACAAAAACAAACGATACGCTTTGGAATTATTCTGCGTCCTTTTTAGATGAGTTTGTACAACGTGAATTGGTAACAAAAGACAAAGAGGACGCCTTCAAAGAAATCTACAAAGACCCGGATGAGTTTTGTTGCCTCTTTATTGTTGATGAAGATTTCACGAACTTTTTGTTTATTCCTTATCCGGTGGATTAGTCGAAAAGTTTGAAGTTAAAAGTTACAGGTTGGAGAACTTGAAACTTTTAACCTGAAACCATCGAACAGCTATAACAAACAACCAACAACTAAACTACGGTCTAAAATGATCCCACCCCTGCGCCTTTAGCGGAACGGCATTTTGTCCTTTTGTTACCATAATATTCTGGTGCTTCTGATCGTGGATGTAGCCGATGAAATGAATGTCCGCATGGTTCTTTATCTTTTCATAATCAGCGGGACTAATCGTGAATAATAACTCGTAGTCCTCCCCACCATTTAATGCACACGTAATCGGATCCACTTTAAATTCAATGGCAGTATCATACGTGTTTTGATCAATTGGAATTTTGTCTTCAAAAATCCGAATACCAACCTGTGAGTTCTTGGCAATGTGTAGAAGTTCAGAAGCGAGTCCATCCGAAACATCGATCATCGAAGTGGGTTTTACTTTTAACTCTTGTAGCTCATAATAAATATCCGTCCGTGATTCCGGTTTTAATTGGCGGCCCACGATATAATTATATTTTTCAATATCCGGTTGCATTTCTGGATTGGTCAGAAAAACCTGCTTCTCCCGTTCCAACACTTGCAACCCAAGATAGGCTGCACCTAAATCCCCAGTCACACAAATGATATCGTTGTTTTGTGCACCATGACGATATACAAGTTGATCTTTTGGTGCTCGGCCAACAGCAGTTACCGAAATGATCAAACCGGAAGTAGATGAGGTAGTGTCGCCTCCTACCAAATCAACTTTATAATTTTCACATGCCATTTGAATTCCTTCATACAATGCATCCACTGCCTCCAACGAAAAGCGATTGCTCAACGCAATACTTACTGTTATCTGTTCTGCCTTTGCATTCATGGCAGCAATGTCTGAGACATTCACGGCCACGGCTTTGTAGCCCAAATGTTTAAGGGGCATGTATGACAGATCAAAATGAATTCCCTCCACCAGCATGTCTGTAGAAATGACGAGCGCATCGGTACCATTTCCCGCATCGATCACCGCGGCATCGTCCCCAATTCCCATTAAGGAAGAAGGATTTACACGCGAAGCCGATTTTTCAATGCGGTCGATTAACCCAAACTCACCCAACAATTCTATTTCTGATCGATTTTCTTCCATATCCTATCCAGTATTTTCGCGATTAATCCTGCAAAAGTAAGACTATAAGCGAAAATGACAGTATTTCAACACGTGGCTATGTATCTTTGCGGCAAGCGTTTTAAACTATGAAAAAAATAATCGGCTTATTTTTATCAGCAACCCTTCTTTTAGGAGCCTGTGGGCCAAAGTCCTATTACAAAACAAAGCAAGGGAAGAAAAAACAGAAGTACTATAATAAGGTGCAATATGGTGTTGAAGACCCTGGAATGAATCCTATTTATAAAGACAAGAAGAAAAAGAAAAAAAAGAACTAAGGTTTCGACAAGCCTGCCTTTGCCGAAGTGGCTATACTCAGGCAGGCTCAACCTGACAGATTCACCCGTCTAGCTTTTCGGACTGGCTCAACCCACAAACTCTACTGACTGTCAGAATTATCATCCTGACAAAGCTCAATCAGCACGCCATTGGTTGACTTGGGGTGCAAAAAACCAATCCGCTTATTGTCTGCACCCGGTTTTGAGGCTTCATTAATTAATGTAAAGCCTTTCTTCTGATATGATTTTAAGCTTTCGTCAATGTCTTGCACTTCAAAAGCAAGATGATGGATCCCCTCGCCCCGCTTCTCAATAAACTTTGCAATGGGCGAATCCGAATGGGTGGCCTCCAGCAATTCAATTTTCACACCCGATAGTTCAAAGAATGAAGTGCGCACACCTTCCGACTCTACTTCTTCAATTTTATAATGTTCACGTCCAAGCAATTGGCCAAATAATGCATTTGCTGATTTCAAATCCTTTACGGCAATTCCAATGTGTTCAAGTTTTTCCATGTTGGATTACGGTTAAAATGCCTTAATTTTGCTTTTCTAATGTAAATAAGTCGTCAAAGTCCGAAACTTTTGGCTGAAATCGAAAGTTTTTGAACCGAATTAAAAATCATGGCAGAAACCCTTAGTGATACCCACGTAGAAATCGCCCGCATCCAGCAGGAAATAAAAGACCATCTGGGTGTGCGGACCAGTGATCTTATTTTTGAATTTTCACAGGTTGATGGGAAAGTGAAGTTGGATTTGATTACCATCAACCCAAAACACAACCAGGCATTTTTGTTCCAATCCGTGACTGCTGCTGAAAAAGTGGATACGCTTAAGAAAATGTTGGAGTATGTTCGGCACACAAAGGAGAAGGAGAATTCCTATACAATCCAATGGGTAGCGAAGAGCGACAAAGAATTGCACACTTCGTATTTCAGGGCCTCCAATGTAATGGACGCTTTACAAAAACTTTATTATGGTCGCGACATGAACACAATTACGGTTTTTAGTGTTGTCCTGAATCCAATATCCTAATTATGATTAGTGTTACAGAAAAAGCAAAAGAACAAATCCTGCAATTACAGAAAATTGAAGGGAAAAACACCGCGCATAACATTCGTGTGTCCGTAAAAGGCGGGGGTTGTTCAGGTTTGATGTATGACCTGGATTTTGACGATGCCACCCATCCCAACGATCAGATCTTTGAAGACAAAGGAATTAAAATATTAGTAGACAAAAAGAGTTTGCTTTATTTATTGGGCACTACCCTTGATTTTTCTGACGGCCTTAATGGAAAAGGATTTCAATTTGTAAATCCGAATGCATCGCGCACGTGTGGATGTGGGGAGAGTTTTGCGGTTTAAAAGATTAGTGCGGTTTTATTTAAACGTAAAAAAATTATCATGAGTCAAGATGCAGTTAAATTAGAACTTATTGAATGGCTCACTAAGCTTAATGATCTAGAAACGATTAATTATATAAAGGTCGTTAAGGATTCTGTTTCTGAAGGCCGAGACTGGTGGAAGGATTTATCGTTAGCAGAGAAAGAAGGGATAAATCGGGGTCTGAAAGATATTGAAAGTGGAAGAACTATTTCCCATGAAGAAGTAAAAGCAAAGCATGGCCTATAACCTCAGGTGGTCAGAGGAGTCTGTAAAAAATCTGGAAGAAATTATTGAAGACCTTCGCAAGAAATGGACTGAGAAGGAAGTTAGTGCCTTTAAAGATAAATTAAGTACCCACCTCGATTTAATTATTAAGTATCCTTTTATGTTCCCTTCTTCAACTTCACAGCCACGCTTGCGAAAAGCAGTATTAAGTAAGCAAACCTCAATATTTTATGAAATAAAAGGTGGTACAATTTTTCTTGCTTACCTACATTTGAATAAGAAAGATTTAGGCAGAATAAAATAACATTTCTTAAAGTGGAGGAGGTAAGCCGCCTAAAAAAATCCTATGGGTTCTTCAATCGCCTAAAGCAAATCCAAGCCTCCTGTAACTAAATTTCAATCCTTTTAAGGATTTCATTACCAGCATTAGCGCGAATTCCCTATTTTAATTCAAAAAAAATTTCAACCTCTCTATGAAAACTTTTATCTCTTCAAAGATTTTTTTTCTTGGTGTATTCTCTCTTCTCTCCTTTGGGTCATCTTTCGCCCAAGGTGTAAAAGGATATTATCAATATCCCACCTTAAGTGGTGATAAAATTATTTTCGCTGCTGAAAGTGACCTCTGGACAGTCTCGATCAATGGTGGTCTCGCGCAGCGCCTCACGGCACATCCAGGAGAAGAATCATATCCTAAAGTTTCCCCAGATGGAAAAACAATCGCGTTCACGGCTGCATATGAAGGACCTCTGGAATTATATACCATGCCCATTACCGGGGGGCTGCCAAAACGCTGGACCTACGAAGGCGAATCTTCCATTGCCACTACCTGGACACCACAAGGTGAATTGGTTTATTCAACCAGATACTACTCAACTATTCCGCAGTTTCAATTAGTCAAAATTAATCCAGCCAATTCTACAAAGACAAGGGTTCCATTAGAACAGGCAAGTGAAGCAACCTACGATGCTACTGGTAAAACTGTCTATTTCGTACGTCCTTCTTACCATGGCAATGTTACGAAGCGCTATAAAGGCGGCACCGCGCGTCAGGTTTGGAAATATACCGATGGAGCAGCAGAAGCAATAAAACTTACTACCGATTATGCAGGTGAAAGCCACCACCCGATGTGGTGGAGTGGTCGTGTTTATTTTATTACCGATCGTGATCGGATCATGAACATCTGGTCGATGACAGAAGATGGAAAAGATTTGAAACAACATACCCAACAAAAAATATTTGATGTTCGTTATGCCTCCTTATCGAATGGAAAAATAGTGTACCAGTCCGGTGCTGATATTTGGTTGTATGATATTGCTACCGATAAAGATCAGATGGTGAATATCACACTTGCTACAGACCTTGATCAGCTCCGTGAAAAGTGGGTGAAGGATCCACATGAATACATTACCTCTGTTCACATTGATCCTGCTGGAGAAAAAGTATTAATAACAGCGCGTGGAAGAATCTTTGTTGCACCTGCCAATGGAAGCCGGTTCGTACAGGCTTCACGCAAAGAAGGTGTTCGCTATCGCGATGCTATCTTTATTAATAGTAAAGAACTGGTAACACTTTCTGATGAATCCGGTGAATTTGAACTTGTAAAAATTTCAACTTCAGGAATTGGAGCACATACATCGTTAACCAAAGACGGAAAAATCCTACGCTTTGATCCTACCCCATCCCCTGACGGAAAACTAATTGCCTTCACGGACAACAATAATGAACTGTGGATTTTCAATACTGAAACCAAAACCAACAAAAAAATTTCCACCAATCAGGAAGGCATAGGAGGAGTATCTTGGTCGCCCAATAGTAAATGGTTGGCCTTTTCACAAAGTGCTGCAAACACTTTTTACCAAATTCATTTATATGATGTGGCAAAGGGAAGCTATATCGCATTAACGACCAACCGTGCCAATAGCTACAGCGCATGCTGGAGCCCCGATGGTGAATGGATCTATTTCATTTCAGATCGTAATTTCCAATCGCTGGTGGGGAGCCCGTGGGGGCCTCGTCAACCGGAACCGTATTTCGATAAGCAGGAAAAAATTTATCAGATCGCTTTGCGAAAAGGAATACGCTCACCTTTTAAACCCGCTGACGAATTGATGCCGGAGAATAATTCCAAAAAAGAATCGGGCGCTGTCACCGTTGTCATCGATCCACACGGAATTCAACAACGCATTCAGGAAGTCCCCATTCCTGCTGGGAATTATACGAGTCTTTCTGTAAATGATAAAGGGTTGTATTTCATTTCCAACGAAACAGGCCTGGATGCAAAGCAGCATCTGATGGCGGTGAAAATCACCAACGAAAATCCGAAGCCGACAAACCTTGTGGAAGATGTGCGAGGATATGAGTTATCCGGGAATGGTAAAAAATTATTGATCAACAAAGGAAAAGACATTTATGTGACCGATGCCTCCACCAGTGCAATTACAAAACTTACCGATGATAAAGTCAATTTAAGCAATTGGTCGTTTTCCATTGATCCGAAAGAAGATTGGAAACAACTCTTCACCGATGCCTGGCGAATGGAGCGTGATTATTTTTATGATCCGAACATGCATGGTGTTGATTGGGATGGAATGTATAAACGTTATCTCCCCCTGGTGGATCGTATTACAACGCGTTCCGAACTTAGCGATTTGATCGGAAGGTTTGTAGGCGAACTGGAGGCATTGCATACCAGTGTACACGGGGGTGATTTACGTAAGGGCAATGATAACATATCTGTTGCGACATTAGGTGCACGATTAACCCGGGCGCAAGACAAAGGAGGCTATCGGATTGATTACATCTATCAGGCTGATCCCGATTACCCGGATCAATTGTCGCCACTCGATCAACCTGATGTGGATGTTTCGGTGGGCGATATCATCACACATGTAAATGGCGTAGAGACACTTTCTGTTCCAGATGTAAATGCTTTGCTACGGAATCAAAATAAAAGTCAAGTTCGTTTGGGCATCACTTCGGGATCAATGAAAAAGGAAATTATTGTTACTCCCACAACAGGTGAATTTAATTTACGCTATTCCGATTGGGAATATTCCCGCAGGCTGGAAACCGAAAAATTGGGGAACGATCAAATCGGATATGTTCACCTTCGCGCGATGGGCAGCAATGATATTTCACAATGGTATCGGGAATTTTATCCAGTTTTTGATAAACCTGCATTGATCATTGATGTACGCTCGAACCGCGGTGGAAATATTGATAGTTTTATTCTTGAAAAATTATTGCGCAAAGCATGGTTCTACTTTAAAGGTCGTGCCGGTGAACCAACCTGGAATATGCAATATGCTTTCCGCGGCCACATGGTGGTGCTTGTAAACGAAAACACCTCTTCCGATGGAGAAGCCTTTGCGGATGGCTTTCGAAGATTAGAAATGGGAAAAGTTATCGGCACCCGTACATGGGGTGGTGAAATTTGGTTAGGGTCGCAAAACCGTTTGACCGATGGAGGATTGGCACGTGCTCCGATGAGCGGGGTGTATGGCCCCGAACGCGAGTGGCTCATCGAAGGTCATGGACTTGTTCCGGATATGGAAGTAGACAACCTTCCACATGAAACCTTTATGGGTAAAGACAAACAACTGGAAGCTGCAATAAAACACTTACAGGAATTATTGAAAGCTGATCCGCGAGTGGTGCCGGATCCGCCAAAACATCCGAACTTTGGATCAGGATTGAAGGATTAGTGGATTTCAGGATTGCTTTTTCTTTAGATGCAGCAGTCGTTTAACCTCAAGACTGACTGCTCCGAAGTTAATCAACAATCCTTTTTAGCTGCAATCAAACACTTACAAGAATTATTGAAAGCTGTGGATTTCAGGATTTTCTTTTCTTTGGATGCAGCAGTCGCTTAACCTCAAGACTGACTGCTCCAAAGTTAATCAGCAATCCTTTTTCCATTTTATAAGCAACAAGATAATTTAATCCTTGGGCGAGATGAGCATCTTCCATTTTTATTACAGCTTTTAGTTCAAGCATCACCTCATCTTCGATCAGGAAATCGGCTCTTCGTTTACCAATACATTCATCGTCATAATAGATAGGAATCTCCTGCTCGGACACAAATGAGAGGTTTGCTTTTCTAAGTTCAATTGTCAGGGCACGTTGATATATAATTTCCTGAAAGCCATTTCCTAGAGTGGAGTGAACTTTCATGGCACAGCCGATTATTCTATACGTTAAATCATCTTTTATCTCTTCTTTCATTATTGATAGTTGCTAACGATAAATTCATTTTATTCCCAACTTATTATTGTTCTAATATTATCATGCTTTATTTTGAAAGTACCTAATCCAAAAATCATCTAATCCCTAAATCGCGGTCGCGATGCATTTTAACTCAATAGCAATAGGCGTAGGTAAGGCATTTATTTCCACGGTAGTTCTGCACGGTTGATTTTCTTTAAAGTATTCTGCATAAATTTTATTGAATGTTCTAAAATCATCCTTCATGTTGGTGAGGAAAACCGTTACATCTACCAACTGCTCCCACGAAGAACCAGAGGCTTCCAGAATAACTTTCACATTCTGGAAAACAGAATGACACTGGTCTTCAATATTGTAGTCAATAATTTCACCTTCTGCATTTAAGGTTACACCGGGGATTTCCTTTGCACCTTTTTTTCTTGGACCAACACCCGATAGGAATAATAAATCACCAACACGTCTTGCGTGTGGATAAGAACCTACGGGTTCGGGGGCTTGATCTGCATGAATGGAAGACATATTATTCTGGTGATTGTCCGATTAATTCTCTGTTCTCATATATCAAGGTCTTAATCTGAATTATTGCAGCCAGTAAACCTTCAAAATATTTTTCTTCTTTAAACTTTGGCACCATCTTCTCTCGAATAATTCGCGCTGCAATTTCATCCGCAATTATCCTCTCTAATCCATAACCCACTTCTATCCTAATCTTTCTATCCTGTATTGACAATGTTATCAGTATACCATCGTTAAAATCTTTTCTACCAATTCCCCATTCATTGGCGGTTCTTAAAGAATATGCCTCGATAGATTCCATACCAAGTGAGTCAATTATTAAAACTGCCATTTGTGACCCTATGCTGTCTTCTAACTCAATTAATTCAAAGTTTAATTTATCAACCTCATCAATTAATAATACTCCGGATCGATCAAATACAAAATTCCTTTTTTCATTACTACCCTGACCCGCGACACAAGCCGTGAACAATAAAAGGGGTATTATAAAATACAGATATCGCATTTACTCTATTCCAAACACTAAACTCGCCCACATACTTTCATAATCCACCTCGGGCTTTTCTGATTTGACCATTTTCACAGTGCTGACCATCCAGGGACCTTTGCT
>JBGTGG010000138.1:0-3475 GCA_041746855.1 Cyclobacteriaceae bacterium
TGAGGATGATATGTTTTCATTGAGTTTGGAGGAATTAATGAACATTCCTATTAACTCCGCATCAAAGAAAAGCGAAACCTTATTTGACGCCCCGTTATCCAGCTATACAATTACAAAATCAGAAATAGAAAAATCAGGCGCGCCTACCATTATGGAAGCGCTACGTTTGGCACCCGGAGTAATTGTACGTGAGCAAGCAAACGGTATGTACGACATCCACATTCGTGGAATGGAGAACTTAACCCGTACAAACGGAACCTTTCTAAAAGCAAATGCTTACACACTTGTAATGATCGACAACCGTCCGGTTTTCAACCATGCACTTGGGGGTACCAATTGGGAATCCCTTCCAATCGATGTCAATGATGTAGAGCGTATCGAAATAGTGAGAGGACCTTCTTCTCCGTTGTTTGGACCAAACGCTGTAACGGGTGTTATCAACATCATTACCAAAAGAATGGACACAAAAGAAACGTTGGTTTCTGCAAGTGCCCAAGGTGGTAACCTTGGAACCTATACCGGCAACCTTAGCGTTGGTAAAAAATTTGGCGATAAATTCAGCGTGATCCTTTCCGGAAATATGCAAAACAGGGATCGTGTTGATAGTGATTATTATGATGAAGGAACAGGAATGTATATTCCGCTCGAGAATCTTATTGCAGATCCTGCAACGCGTTCAAGACGTTACCCAGATCCTTCACGTGCATTAAACAAATGGGGTGCTAATGCATACGTGACGTACACTGCCAATGAAAACATCTCCTTTGACCTTTCGGCTGCGACACAAGGTGCTGAATTTCAAAAGATATGGATTACTAACCCTTTAAGTGATGGAGAAACACAGAATACTTCTGTAAATTTAAGTGCAAAAATCCACGACCTAGAAATTAGAACTTCTTACTTAAATGGTCATAATATTGATCTGCACGGAGATCTACCAACTAGTAATCCATATGCTGAATATGATTTTAACGTAACTGATTTTGTTGCAGAGTATAATATCCATTTTGGTGAAAAATTTAAAGTTACACCTGGATTCAGTTATCAGACGACCACTTTCGATGACCGTAATTACGTTAACCCTGATGATTTAATCATTGGATTGTTTAACGCAGAAAACAGCATCAACACGATTGCAGGTTACGTTCGTGCTGATTTAGCTTTCACAGAAAAATGGAGAGTTTTAGCTGGTTTACGCATGGATAAATTTTCTGATCCGGATGATACTTATTTAGCGTATGAACTTGCTTCGACCTATAAAATCAACGAAAAGAATTTAGTGCGTGCTGCGTATACAAAATCAAACAGTGGTTCATTCATTGGCTATAACTTTGTTGATCTTGCTGGTACTCAAGTTGGAAATACAAACCTCGATTTGTTTACGCTTACCATGATCGAAGTAGGATACCGTGTTCAAATCAGTCCTAAACTTCAATTGGATTTAGATGCCTTCCAACAGAGTGGTGAAAACCTAACGGCTATTGTTCAGGCTCCTCCTTTCCCAGGTGGAATTCGAACGTTCCGCAATGTGCCAACAACAGCTGAACAAATTGGTGCTACTATTTCATTCAATTATGTTCCAAATCAAAAGATACAGTTTAAGCCATTCTTTACCTTCCAGAAAACGGAAACAAAAGACTTGGCTTCATCCTATGCA
Source organism: Cyclobacteriaceae bacterium (assembly GCA_041746855.1). Taxonomy (GTDB): domain Bacteria; phylum Bacteroidota; class Bacteroidia; order Cytophagales; family Cyclobacteriaceae; genus JBGTGG01. Next base: position 1,658 of record JBGTGG010000138.1, read on the forward strand.
GATCCAACTGCCCTGCCTCCAGGATCAGTTACTTACAGTGATTCAAAAAATGAATACACTCCTGGTTCTTACGGTGGTTTTTATTTTAACTATCAGCCAATATCCAAGCTTAATATTAATCTAAGTGGGTATTACTTCACTAAGCAAACCCAATACGATGGATCGTATGATGCAAGCGATAATAGTACTCCGCAATATGCCTTTGGACAGATTGATGGTAAGTTTATGTTCAATGCTAAAGTTTCGTATGAAATCATTTCTGGATTGAATGTGTTCGCGAATGCACGCAATCTTACCGGAGCTGATTCAAGGGAGTTTTATGCTGGTGACCGAACTGCTGGTTTGTACATGGGAGGGCTATCCTTCAACTTGAAATAGTATTTCTTAATCGAAAAAAAAATAAAAAAGGGCTTCGGCCCTTTTTTTTATTGTTAGCCTCCTTGTCCCGATCATTTCGGGGAGCTTGTCGAAGGCTTAGTTGATTCCTAATTCCTTCTTAAATCCCCGGAGTTGATTTCGTAATGCCTGTTCCCATGTGAGATCCGCATCCCACTTGGTGCCGAGAAACACACTGCCGGAATCGATGTGTTTAAAATAAAATTTATACACTTTCTGTTCCGCAGGAAAATTCTTCAATTGTACTTCCCCATTGGGATACGTTACAGAAACAATTGCCGTCTCTCCCTTTGAAATATCATATCCTAATAAATCACGCGCCACAATGCCTCGTGAATGAACATAGGATACCACATAAAAAAAACCTTTCTTCCTCAACTCGGCTTCCGGAATGCCCGGTTCAGTAAGCTCATATTTATATGGATAGTCTTTAAAAATCTCTTCCAGTTTTTTGTCTTCCTCCTCGTTTCCAAACTTAGGCACAGCCAGTTTATCCACTTTTAAATCCATCGCAAAAAAATCCTGTCGCCTTCCTTTTATAACGTCTATCGGCAAATCATCTTCCACCACATCAATAATAAGCAGGTTCTCATTTTTCAAAGCATTGGTAGCGGTGAGATAAACACTTTGTAATAAATCAGAAAGCACCGGGTTTTCCATCGTCCAGGCGTATTGGCTTTTCTCAAAAAAAGTCTCTTTTGTGTTAAAAGTGGTGATGGCCACTTTAAACTTCTTTTGATCTTTTATAAAGAGAACAAGGTTGGTGATATCGCGGTTGTTTAAATAATCCGCTAGGGCAATGCTCACATCCTTTCCGGCAAATACTTTATCCAAATCATAATACGCAACGGCATCAATGCCTGTTTTTTGAAAACTTAATTGGATTTTTTCCAACTCAGCTCGAGAATACGATGGTGAATAAAAAACAACTGTCCGTGTACTCAAAAGTTTTTCAGGAAGCGGTGCGCTAGGTGTCAACTGATCAAAAAACTGACTATCGGTTATCGGTTGCTGACAGAAACATTCTGTCCAGGAAACGAGCAAACACACTACAAAAATTATTCTCATCAAATCTTAAACGAAACGTCTATGGATGTATTTCAAATGCCAATATAAAAACCTGTATCATCAACTTTGATCGGATAGGTTTTAAGATCCTTTGATCGGTTTTGGATCTCGCTACCGGTTTGTAAATTAAAACAGTAATTATGCCATGGGCAAATTACTTCCCCCATATGGTTCACATGTCCTTTGCTAAGGGATTCGCCATTATGGGAGCAGCGATCCTGTACCGCATGGAATTCGTTGTGAGTGAATGCCAGGCAAATTCTTTCATCATGCAATATTAAGAGCTGAAGCGATTTTTGTGACATCCGTTTCCGCGCCTCCTCCTCCGATGAAAAGATTTTTATCCACTCCATA
>JBGTGG010000139.1:0-19821 GCA_041746855.1 Cyclobacteriaceae bacterium
CCTGAGTCTTGGTGAACCCGATTTCAAAACCCCGCAACACATTTGTGAAGCAGCGAAAGATGCAATTGATACCGGAAAGTATTTCGCCTACCCTCCCGTAAACGGTTATCAGGATTTGCGCGAAGCGTTGGCAAAAAAATATACTGTTGAAAATGACGTGCCCTACACAGCCGACAATATTGTTGTTTCCAATGGTGCAAAACAATCGATTGCCAATGTGATGCTGGCATTGTTAAACCCGGGCGATGAAGTGATCATCTTCACACCGTATTGGGTAAGCTATGACGCACTGGTTCGATTAGCGGAAGCTACTCCGGTGGAAGTGAAAGGTGGAATTGAAACCGATTTTAAAGTGACTGCCGATCAACTGGAGGCTGCGATCACTCCAAAAACGCGGGCGATTATCTTCTCTTCCCCGTGCAATCCAACGGGTTCGGTCTTTTCGAAAAAAGAATTGGAAGCCATTTCAAAAGTTATCTTGAAGCATGAGAATTTGTTGATCATTGCTGATGAAATTTATGAGCATATTAATTTTTCTGGAGACCAGGTGAGCATCGCTTCTTTCCCCGGAATGTTTGACCGCACGATTACCATTAACGGTTTCGCGAAAGGATTTGCAATGACCGGCTGGCGAGTTGGATACATGTGTGCGCCTACCTGGATCGCAAAAGGCTGTAGTAAAGTACAAGGACAAATTACATCCGCCAATTGTTCGATTGCACAACGTGCTGCTCTTGCCGCAATTTCTGGTGATCTGGCACCTACCAAAAAAATGGTAGAAGAATACAAAAAACGAAGGGACATCGTGCATGGATTATTAAAAGATATTCCCGGAATAAAATCCAATTACCCGGAAGGGGCATTCTATTTCTTTCCTGATGTAAGTTCTTTTTACGGAAAATCAAATGGTGATTTTAAGATTACTAATGGTGATGATCTGTGTATGTATTTATTAGAGAAAGCGCATGTCTCATTAGTAACGGGTGATGCTTTTGGAAATCCGGATTGCATTCGCTTATCGTATGCTGCTTCTGAAAATGATTTGCGCGAGGCATTAAAGCGGATGAAAGAAGCGCTGGGGGAACTGAATTAAGATACATTAGTAATAAGATTTGATGATGGATTTGAATGCTATGAAGAATATTATGTTATAAAACTGATTGAAAATAGATTTCTGTGCCGATAAACGTTGAGCCTAGTTTCAGTTCACAAAAACACCGTTAAAATCCATCATCAACCTTCCCTTCCTACACTTCTGTTTTTAATAGCGGATGCTTTCCGGAAGGAAAGCAGCTTCACCAATTTTGCTTTGCCGGCATTGGTCTTTTTCGAAATGGGATGATTACACACTTTACATCCCCCAACTAGCGTGATTCAATCATGTAGATGTGACCATCGGCCTTTCCTATTAATACGAATTCCCTATTTTCGTTTCCACAAAACAATCCTAACTAAATAATGAAGCATAAAATACTCATCCTCCTTTTGGTTGTTTGCCAGGTTTCCTTGGCACAAACCAAACTCGTTGAAAAAGTTACTAAAAAAGGAAATGAACTTGTCATTCCTTACGAAAAGCACGTGCTTAGTAATGGGCTTACCGTTGTAATCCACGAAGACCACAGCGATCCAGTAGTGCATGTGGATGTTACCTACCATGTTGGTTCTGCCCGCGAAGAAATAGGAAAGTCGGGGTTTGCCCACTTCTTTGAACACATGATGTTTCAGGGTAGTGACAACGTTGGCGATGAACAACATTTTAAAATCGTAACCGAATCAGGTGGAACTTTAAATGGTAGCACGAATACGGATCGGACGAATTATTATGAAACTGTTCCGAGCAATCAACTTGAAAAAATGATTTGGCTGGAAGCAGACCGGATGGGTTTTCTATTGGATGCTGTAACCCAACGGAAATTTGAAGTGCAGCGCGAGACGGTGAAAAACGAACGTGGTCAGAATTATGATAACCGTCCGTATGGATTGGTGCGGGAAGTAACCAACAAAAATTTATATCCTTACGGTCACCCGTATTCGTGGTTAACGATTGGATACCTTGAAGATCTGAATCGTGTCAATGTAGATGATCTCAAAAATTTCTTTTTGCGTTGGTATGGCCCCAACAATGCTACACTAACCATTGGTGGTGATGTAAAACCTGCTGATGTGTTGAAGATGGTGGATAAATATTTTGGCTCGATTCCAAAGGGACCTGCAGTAGAAAATATGAACTTACCTGCGCCTGTGATTCCGACTGATCGGTATGTTACCTTGGTTGATAACTATGCACGTCTTCCCCAATTATACATTACGTATCCAACAGTACCGTCTTTCCATACGGATGAACCAGCACTGAATTGTTTAGCGGAAATCTTAGGACAAGGAAAAAATTCTATCTTCTATCAGGAAATCGTGAAAGATCAAAAAGCATTGAATGCATTTGCTTTTGGAAATACCAGTGAGCTGGCCGGTACAATGAGTTTGATTTTGATGCCAGCACCAGGAACTTCGCTTGCAGATTCAAAAGTACTTATTGATAACGCGTTGAAAAAGTTTGAAGAGCGTGGTGTTACGGATGAAGACATTGAAAAATTTAAAGGTTCCTTCGAATCACAATACATCAACAGGTTGCAAAGTGTTTCAGGAAAGGTTTCGCAATTGGCATACTGGCAAACTTTTACAGGCAATCCTAATCAAATTGGCAACGAGTTGAAGCGCAATACCAGCGTTACGAAAGAAGATGTTTTACGTGTGTATGATAAGTACATGAAGGGAAAGGCTTCGGTTATTTTAAGTGTGGTTGTGAAAGGAAAAGAGTCCGATATCGTGGCACCAGAAAATTACACGATAGATGAATCGAAATACAAAGCCCCGAATTATGGTTATGCCGGATTAACCTATACAAAACCAAAAGATTCGTTTGACCGCAGCAAACTTCCCGGTAACGGACCGAACCCGGTGGTAAGCGTTCCAAAATACACAAAGAAAAAACTTCCGAATGGTGTTGAAGCGATTGTAACACAAAGCACGGAACTTCCGATTGTTACGATTTCATTTACCATTCCGGGCGGACATATCCTGCAAGCCAATGATACGTCCAAGATTGGATTGGCAAGAATGTTTGCATCCATGATGAATGAAGACACAAAAAAATACACAGGCGAGCAGATGCAGGTTGAGCTTCAGAAAATCGGTAGCTCTGTTTTCGTAGGCAGTAGTTTTGATGGAATTAATTTCAGGATTCAAACCCTGAAGAAAAACCTGGACAGGACACTTGAACTATTCCAGGAACATTTGCTCAATCCGAATTTCACAGAAGAAGCATTCAGCAGGATTCAAAAGCAATCGATACAAGGATTCAAACAACGTAAATCCCAACCGGCAGCCATTGCTTCTGATGTTTTTGATAAGATGAATTATGGAAGCAGCATTCTGGGATTAAGCGAAGCAGGAACGGAACACACTGTTAAAAATCTTAAACTTCAGGATGTGCAGGAGTACTACAACAACTACATGACATCACAAGATGCGAGACTCGTAGTGGTAGGTGATATCACTGAGAAAGAAATACTTGCCAAGCTAGATTTCTTAAACAAACTTCCGAAGAAAGAAATCAAACTACCTGCTATTCCTTCCATGCCCGCTGTTGATAAAACACGGTTGTATTTAGTGGATGTACCGAAAGCTGCGCAAACAGAATTTCGTGTGGGTAAAGTTACGGGATTGAAGTATGATGCAACAGGTGAGTATTATCGCGCGATGTTGACCAACTATACTTTGGGTGGAGCATTTAACAGCCGCTTGAATTTAAATTTGCGTGAAGACAAAGGCTGGACGTACGGTGCACGTTCTGGATTTTCGGGAGATAAATACACGGGAGCATTTACCTTTAGTTCGGGCATCCGTGCCAACGCAACCGACAGCGCGTTGGTAGAGGTGATGAAAGAATTAAAAGATTTTTCTGAGAAAGGAATTACCGATGAAGAAATTACTTTCATGAAGAGTGCACTGGGTCAGCGCGATGCGTTATTGTATGAAACCGGCTTTCAGAAAGCAGGATTTGTTGGAAGGATATTAGAATATGATTTGCCTCCAAATTTTGTTGATGAGCAAAATAAAATCCTCGCGAACATCACAAAAGCAGAGATTGATAAAACTGCAAAGAAATGGATCAAGCCGCAATCACTAAACATATTGCTGGTTGGTGATAAAGAAGCAATCCTTCCAGGTTTAGAAAAATTAGGCTATGAAATTATTGAGTTGGATGTGGACGGAAAATTGAAAACCGGAAACGAGCCGTTGAACAAAAATATTTCAGAGACGAAAAAATAGGTTGTTTAAAAATTCAATTTGAAGAAGGTCGGTGAGCAATCATCGACCTTTTTGTTACTTAATATTTTGAAAAGATAAAAACTAATTTTACATTTAAACTTGAGCCCATCGTTTTGCCTATAAAGGCAGATGATGGGCTTATGTATTTTTTATTAGCCAATATGAAAAAAGTTGTTTTCTTAATCTTTTTGCAATTTGCAATAGCCATCCCTATCCGTTGTTTGGGTCAAACAGTATCAATACACTTTATTGATAGAGTTGAAGTATTTGTAGGGGGAAACATAACCTACCCAAACTCCCGTGATTGGGCTGAGTTTACTTTTAATTCAACTGATGGTCAAACGGTTTATTCTTCTAAAGCAAAAACCGGGTATTTAATTGGAGGAGGGGTAAGTCATTCGATGAGCAAACATTTTGAAATTCAAGGGAGGTTTTCTTTCGAAAAGAGAACGTATGATGAAAGTTACCAGACTTTTGACGGTAGCGGAGATCCGTACGGGTTATCAGAAACAAATCAAGGAAATAATTACTTGACTCTTACGATAACTCCGGCCTTTTACCTTTTAAAAATTAAGGGGCTATACATTTTTTCAGGTATCTCCTATTACTACTTGACCAAATCATTGGCGTATGGAGAAACTTACATTAATGGACAATTTATTGGGAGCGCATTTATCAACACGATTGATGGATTTGAAAAGCATATTATCGATGCAGTAGTAGGAGTTGGATATTATTTTCCTCTGAGTAAACAGTTTAATGCACTCATTCGAGTGCAATCAAATTATGGTTTAACAAGCACCATTAGCGAAAACAATTACACTATAAATGTAAACAGCTTGTCCGCAGCCCTATCAATTCAATTCAACTATGATTAAGCTCTTTTTAAAAATTTACCTTATAATGTTATGCACTATCCCACTTACATTATTTAGTCAATCATCAAATGACTCTCTATCGCCAGAGAAGAAAAGGCTAATTAGCAAGGTAGAGATATTTGCGGGGCCTAACTTGTCTTTTAATCATGGAAATAAATTCATTGAAAATTACAATGACGAAAACGTGACTAACAAACGATTAATGAAAGTTGACTATCTTTTTGGTATCGGGGCCGTTCACCCAATTTCAAAACGAATTGACATAAATGTTCGATTTCAGTATGAACAAAAGGGGACGAAGAATAAGTTAAGTACACCAGCCCTTCCAGACGGGAGAATAGTAAGTTTGGATAATTATTCATACAGGTATTTAACATTGTTGGCAACACCTCAAATAACCATAGGTAGAAAAATGAATTTTGTTCTATCGGTTGGCGGTTATTATAGCAAAATAAAAAAAGTCAATGGCACCACTAAAATATCGGACACAAGTGGAAATGTCAACAGTGAAGGTTCTTTTGAAGGAAGATATTTTTATGACTTAGCGGATGATGGAATTAGACAGGGACTTGCATGGATGCCATACTTGAATAGCATAGAAAATAATGATTTTGGTCTTGTTACTTCAATTGGCTATAAAATTCCTTTCAAAAAAAAGCACTCTGTACTAATCCAGTTGCAGGACAATCTTGGATTGAAAAATACTAATAAAAACAACCCTTACGGATTAAAGGAAAGGAATCATTCTCTATCGCTGATTATCAGTTACACATATCATTTACCCCCTAAATCCCTGAGCTTATGAAAAAATTTATTCTACTAGTCGGCTTGTTATCTGCAAGTCTTGTGTCGCACTCACAAAGTATTACCAAAACAACCTCATCTGGGGTTTCTGGAACAGTCTGCCCTGGTTCAACAACATGGTATGAAGTCAGTGCTCCCGGTGGGCTAACCAATTGTGACATTGTTTGGTCTGCAACAAACGGTCAAGTTACTCCAGATGCAAATGATCAACGAAAAGCATCAGTAGTATGGGTTGATACCCCTGGTGCATCAGGTACAGTAACCGCAACCTTTGTTAATTGCAACAATGAAGGTAATAATGGAACCACTGCAACCAAAAGCGAATTGATCCTCTCCGTTAAGAACCAATCTTGGGGATCGTATGGCAATTCAATAAATATTGATTATTGTACTACTGAGAATGTTTACATAACTGTTCCTAGAATGTTTGTGCAAGGAACAGGTGGTTTTGGCCAACCAGCTTCACAAGAAGTTAAATACGCATGGACACTTCCTCCCGGCTGGACAACAAATGGAAGTTTGAACACATCTGCAAACTTTATAACAATATCTCCTACGAAGTGTGCTGTACCAGGAATAGTAAAGGTTGAAGGAGTAATAATTGATCGATGTGGTTCTGCTGGTCTATCAGCCCCTGCTACCATTTCCTTGAATGGTGCAAATCCAGTAGTTACTATGGGGCCACAAGTTGGCTACACAGGAGGCTCTGCATGTAACACTACTCCCGTTACTTTTTATGCAACTTTAAATGTTGCTCTGGGTTGTATTAGTTCGTACAATTGGACCTATCCGCCCAGTTGGACTTTCGTTAGTCAGAATAACAATTCAATAACCTTGCAGCCTAGTGGTACTCAAGCTGATGCCAATGCAATAAAAGCGACTGTGAATTTTGGTTGTGGATCCTCGATTAGCAGCGGTTCTTATATCCCACCTTTTGCAGCTCCCGAGCTATCAGGTCCAGATTTGATTTGCACAGCGGGTAGTTTTACAATTAATAATACCGGAGTTACCCCAACATGGTCAACGAGCTATCCAAATGGGTTATCAATCACCAATAGCGGTGTGGCTTCGCGCGTTGGAAATTTTAACGGTAGTGTAACGGTTACGGCTCAATTCATTTGTAGTCCAAATTCAGTTACAGTTGAAAAAACAATATGGGTAGGAAAACCTGAAATAGAAATGATTTCCTTTTCCAATAGTGTTGATGAAGGCTGGTATTTCTGTTCAAGTGCTTCGGGAAATACCTTTGTATTGGATACGAAAACCCCATCGGCTAATTTTCAAGCTCGCATGTTGAACTGGCCAAGTTTAACAGTGGCCTATACTTCCCCTATTAACTATTATGATTCTGGTGCGTATGAATGGAACTATGTTCCAATACCAAATAATGGTTATTATGTTTTTGAAATGAAAGGCTCGAACGTATGCGGGCCAACAGATTGGATAGGATTCGAGGTTGAGTATATTGACTGTAGTGGTTTTGGAGAAGGTCTTTTCTCTGTGTATCCAAATCCTGTTGAGTCTTCTTTAACAATAGAAAAAGTTCATCAGAATGATGGTAAGGAGTTGTCCTATGAAAATGTAAAGCTCCATCCAAAAAGTATTACAATTGAATTATTTGACAAAGATGGAAACCTTGTTTTATCAAAGTTGGGAGACGAGTCCTTGCTTCCATTCCAGGCCAATACTTCTGATTTACAAAATGGATTCTATACATTGGCATTGACCATTAATGGAAGGAAAGTTTTCAGAAGGATACGGGTAGCACATTAGGCACACCAGTACTAACTTAAAAGAAGGGAAGTTATAATAGCTTCCCTTTTTTGTAAAAAAAATTAAAACCCTTTTCTCCTCCCATCCCGCTATTAAACCACTAACGATTAAGAAGCGAAATGATCCCGACATTTTACCGACATTTAGCCTCCATTTTAAAAGTATAGAGAATATGATGAAAAAATACCTGGTCATGTTTCTGGTTTCGCTGGTAGCGTTTGCTCCTGCCGTGGCGCAGAAAAAGAAAAAGAAAAAAGATGCTGCCAAAACCGAAGCCACTCCACCTCCAAAGAAGGAAGAGAAGAAGGATGGGCCGCAACCATACAGCAAAATTATTACCGATAAAGCCATTAGCGATGATGGACTTTTCAAGGTCCACAAACTTGATGATAAGTTCTACTATGAAATACCGGCTACCCTTCTTGGAAAAGAGTTGCTCAATGTAACCCGCATTTCAAAAACTGCTGATAAAATTGGATATGGCGGTGAAGAAATCAATGAACAAGTATTACGTTGGGAGCGTAAAGGCAACAAGGTGTACTTGCGTGTTGTTTCCTACAACAATGTAGCGAGTGATTCTTTGCCGATTGCGATCTCCGTTAAAAATTCAAACTTCGAACCGATCGTTTATAGTTTTGATGTGAAAGCCTATGGTGCAGATTCATCTGTTGTTATTGAAGCAACACCATTGTTTACGAAAGATGTTCCGGCTTTTGGTTTGGATGATCGGAGAAGAAAGCAGTATAAGATTACTGCCGTTGATGCGGAGCGCACTTTTATTGAATCGATTAGAAGTTATCCGATTAATATTGAAGCGCGAAATGTCATCACCTATAAGGCTGGTGAAGCACCGTCCAATTCTGATGTTGGATCGGTTTCTTTAGAAATCAACAACTCCATGGTTTTACTTCCGGAGAAACCCATGATGCCGCGCTTGATGGACAAACGCGCTGGCTATTTCGGTATCCGTCAAACGGATTACGGAATGGATGCGCAAAAGGCAACACAGCGAGCTTACATCGCGCGTTGGCGATTGGAACCTAAAGATCCGGAAGCGTACAAGCGTGGTGAATTGGTGGAGCCCATTAAACCGATCGTGTATTATATCGATCCGGCAACTCCTACAAAATGGATTCCGTATTTGAAAAAAGGTGTTGAAGATTGGCAAGTTGCATTTGAAGCTGCCGGTTTTAAAAATGCCATCATCGCGAAGGATGCTCCTACAAAAGAGGAAGATCCGGATTGGAGCCCGGAAGATGCACGCTATTCGGTGATCCGGTATTTCGCTTCAGATATTCAAAATGCATATGGTCCACACGTATCAGATCCGCGCACTGGAGAAATTTTAGAGAGTGATATCGGATGGTACCACAATGTGATGAACCTTTTGCGCAACTGGTATTTCATTCAGACGGCTGCCATCAATCCGGAAGCACGCAGTGTAAAATTCAAAGATGAAGTAATGGGCGAGCTCGTACGTTTTGTTTCGTCACATGAAGTGGGGCATACCCTGGGCTTGCCACACAACATGGGTTCAAGTTTTGCATATCCGGTTGATTCGTTACGTTCTGCTTCTTTTACAAATAGAATGGGAACCGCGCCTTCCATTATGGATTATGCACGCTTCAATTATGTTGCCCAACCGGGTGATGAAGGTGTTGCGCTGATGCCAAAAGTGGGAACGTACGACAAGTACATTGTCAATTGGGGATATCGTTGGATTCCCGAAGCAAAAACTTCTGATCAGGAAAAAGCAACATTAAATAAATGGATTGTTGAAAAGGCAAACGATCCGATGTATTTCTATGGCCGACAAACGGGCAATCCAATTGACCCACGCGCACAAACGGAAGATCTTGGAGATGACGCCATGAAGGCGAGTGCCTACGGTGTTGCCAACTTGAAACGGATTGTTCCGAACCTTATCAAATGGTCAAGTGAAAGTGGCAAAGACTATACAGATTTAGAAGAACTCTACCAAAATGTATTGGGTCAATGGAGCCGCTACAATGGCCATGTGAAATCAAACATTGGTGGTGTGTATGAAACCTACAAGAGCTACGATCAAAATGGGAATGTGTACACTCCGGTTCCTAAAACCATTCAGCAAAATGCTATGAAATATCTTCAAGCAGAAACATTTGCAACACCAACCTGGATGTTGGACGAAAGTGTTTTGAAAAAGATTGAACATGCAGGAATGGTGGATCGTGTTCGCACCTTACAAGCCAGAACCCTGGATCAAGTATTGGAGCCGGGACGTATCGCGCGATTGATAGAAGCCGAAGCGGTACTCGGAAACAAAACCTATACACCGTTGGAGATGTTTGCGGATATGCGCAACGGTATCTGGGCTGAATTGTCTTCGAGTAAAACGATTGATACGTATAGAAGAAATCTGCAACGTGCTTACATCGAGCGCATGGAATATTTAATGACCGAAGAGCCAACAGCTTTACCTGCAAATTTCAGGGCATTTATGGGAGCTACTCCAATAGATGTAAGTCAATCGGATATTCGTCCAATGGTGCGCGGTGAATTAAAAGCATTGCGTGCACGTATTGCTGCTGCAAGGCCAATCGATACGATGACGAAGTATCACCTGGCGGATTGCATCGAAAGGATTGATGCGATTCTAGATCCGAAATAAAAAAATAATTCCTGACAAAGTTGATAACGAAAGCAAACAACTTTGTCAGGATTAATTTTTCATTACCGCTTTTTAAGAAACACATACACCGTAGCGATCAAAACCAGCACCGATACAATCACCGCCCAGAGGTTCAACTTCCGGGTTTCGGCATGCATTGTATAATCTTTTGCGATAAATTTATATACCGAAGGTTTCCATATTGCATGCGATCCAGAAAGTGAATCGGCATTACTGTCAATAATTTCTCCAGGCAATTTAATCGTATGGAAATATTTTCCATTGTTGGCATAACTCATAAATTCCAACCGCGCTTCAATGGGTTTTCTTCCGATTTTATAATCTTCATCAATTTGTGGATGCGGAAACGGAATTTGTAAGCTGTCAAATATCGTGAGGAACGCATCATCACCCATATCATTGTCATCTTTTAGTAACAGGGCATACACCGCTTCCTTGTGTTTTTGAAGGGTATCTACCCACCGATTTTCCAACTTGTATTTTTTAATAAAATCCGGAAACAATGCAAAGTGTTCTTCAAAGACCGCACGCGGCACGAGTACATCGTTTATTTTACTGGTGAGGTCTTCGAGATAAAGTTGGTCAGCGTTGGAGATGGAATCACCTTCTGCGGGAAGCCGGTCCATAAACATATAATCTTCCGGTATGAGAAAATCCGCCTGATTCAATAGTTTGAACCGATCAATGGCTTTATAAGTATCCGAATATTGCAGATAAGTGTAAAACCAACGAAACTGCTTTTCCAGTTTTGCTTCAATATGAAAAAGCGTATCGTTTTTATTGTTGAGTTCGAAGTTGGATTCTTCAATGGAGTTGAAATGCTTTTTGTATGTAATGGTTAAATTTTTATTCTGCGCAGTATCATTTTTTTCAATAGCGACAGACCAGCCAGATTTATCACTGATGCCAAAATAGTTGGTAGTAATTTGGGCAGAATCTCCTTCGAGTACTATGGTTCTGTCGATGGACTCATCTGCATTTAACACGGTTTTCATTTTAACGGTGTGCTCGCAACTGAAAAGAAATCCAGCAAGAAGCAGGGGCAAAAAATATTTTAGTTTTTTCATATCACTTGTATGTTGAAAGGGTAAAGGTGTTGTTCTGAGCAATGATTTTTTCCAATGAGAAGCGTTCGGTACGAGAACGTTTGGCTTGAATTAACTCTTCATGATCACTGGAGAGGGTTACCCCATTTTTTATGGTGGTTTGATCTTGACTCATTTCGGTTGTCCGGCTGTACTCCATAGCAAATGTAAAGGCCAGCACCAGGGAGCATGCCGCCAACGAAGTTTGTAGAGGTGTCCACTGAAAAAGGGAGCGAATAGAACTTTCTTTTTTCTTTGATTGAAATGTTTTCGCGGGAAGTGCATCCATAATCTGATCGGTAAATGCCACCGGATTTATTAAGTCGGGATTCCATGATTTTACTGTAAGAAAAATTTCCTGCTGACTTTGAATGCTATCAGACAACGCTGAACACGAAGCACAATTTTTCATGTGTACTTCCAATTGTGATTTTTCTTCTCGTGTGAGTTCGGAATACAATATGATCCGTTTTTCTGCTTTTTTACAATTCATGGTTGATAATTGTTGTGGGTGTAAAAAATATTTTTTTCATTTTATCTTGCACAGCAAGTCGGGCATAGTACAAATTGCTTTTGATGTTCCTTTTGCTCATGCCCAATGCTTCTACAATTTCTTCAGTCGATAGGCCCTGCAAGTCCCGCAAAACAAAAACCGCTTGTTGTTTTGGTGTTAGTGTTTGCGTGGCCTGGTGGATGAACCTTGTCAGTTCTTCCTGTTCCATATCTTTCAGTGGGGTTTTGGAAGAAGCTATCTCGTAATTTTCGGTTACCTGATTTTTCTTTTGTTGATTGTATTTCGATTTAATATGATCCAAACACAGATTGGTGGTGATTTTATACAACCACGTGGAGAGTTTTACTTCGGGTTTGTATTGGTCGAGGTTTTTCCAAATGCGAATGAACGCTTCCTGCACGATGTCTTTGGCATCATCGGCATTGTTTAAAAAACGATACGCGAGCGTGTAGGTCATGTGTTGGTGTCGTTCCACGAGGTACCGAAAGGCGAGCGAATGGCCCTGCTGTGCTTTTTGAATCAGCGCATGTTCCGGTAGTTCGTGCATTTCTAATAGTGATACGAGACCAATGGCGGTAGGTCAAATGTAATCAGAAATGTTGTTGATTTATTTTAAAGAGGTTCTGGAGAAAAACAACTTGGAGAGTTCTAATTGATAAAACTGGAGGTTTAATAAGGACAGAATTCTCTTGTCTAATCTATTTTCTTAAAGGTCAGCAACGTAGTGGATTTGGGCGAGTCAAAAAATTTCTCAATTATTAGTTTATCTCCCGATTGCTTTAAGTAGTAGTCATTAAAACTTGCATTGCTGGATAAAACCCAGCGAAGTGATATTTTATTACTTGCTGGAAATGTATAGATATACGGTCCAGACCCATATTTTGGCAAAAGGAATCCGTTTCTTAGTTCTTTTTCCCGCCTCAAAGTAACGATACCCTGGTCTCCAATAAATGTTAACGTATCTGTTTTTGTTTTCACATCAACCCATTTTCCTTCTAGTGATGCCTGGGTAATAATGGAATCGTCATTGGCACAGCCAAACAAAACAATTGCGATAAGTAGGAATCCGTATTTCATATCCGGTAATCTTTTGTTCAACGTTTAGAATTCAAGTCCTAAATTAATTTTTAAATGTCAGAGTTTCAATAGCGCGCAAGAAACGTTTTTGATTTTGTGCTGATAAATTTGTCCCGCTTATCTGGAACTTATTGATTTTTGAAACTTCAAGACTATCAAAATACACACCTGTTGTCCCTTGTCCGAAATTTTTGGGTTTTACAATTTTGGCTTTCTTATTATCGATTAAAATGATGTTGATATCGTGGGTAGCAATGTCAACATCGAGCGGATTTGAATACCACCCGAAGTCAAAAGTTACATTCTCTTGATTGCTTATTTTAATCTGACCCACATATGAATCAATTCCTTGTAGTTCTATTGGTGTCCAGGTAGTAGGAACCTCAATGGTGAAATGTTCAAAGTCCAACATTTTTTGATTGCATTTGCAAGCTTCACACTCAATTTTCGTTTCAAAACCAAATTGCGAACATCCGCTATAAGAAATCCTTTTGCAGGAAGATGATTTCTTATTATAAAACCATCGTTGAAAATAAGCCGCACAAATTTCATCAGTTGGCACTGTTTGTTCACAGATTTCTGAATCGATCTGTACACAATCATTTTTTACGGGATCGTCCGTACACGTGATCAATATAGCTCCAGTTAATATCATTAACAACGCTGTGAAATTTTTCATTTTTACGGTTTTGCTGTTTAGACACATCTTTTCCTTTATAAGTTGGTTTGGTTGCGATTGATATTTACAATGAATGAAGATACCCAAGATCAACAAGTCGTTCCTTTTCTTTAATTTCGTGGGTGTTTCCATTCGAAAGTAAATACAGGCGATCGGATAAATCAGTTACATGACTGTGCATGTGGTCTGATATGATAATGCCTTTTTTGGCTTTTCGTTTTCCAATTATAATTTTTAATTCTTCAATGTGAACGGGCATTAACCCCGTAAAGGGTTCATCAAGAATGCAAAAAGGAGAAGGAGAATAAAGAATCAAAAGCGCTTCAATCAAGCGTAGTGAGCCTCCAGATAGTTCAGTAGATTTTAAATCGATAAAATCTTTTGCCTCCGGAAAGTCACCAATGATTTCATTAACATCCACTTTAAACAAACTGAAAGCACTACGCAATGATAGGTAGGATGGAATGAGATTGTCTTGCGGCAGATAAGCGATTATTCTTTTTCGGTTGTAATCTCCAAGCATTGGAATACCATTTACCCGAATAGACTTATGTTCTGCATCAAGTATTCCAAATGCTATCTTCATGAGTGATGATTTTCCTGATCCATTTCTTCCAAGAAGCCCCACAACTTCTCCTTGTTGACAGCGCATATAAATGCTTGAAAGAATTTTACGTCCATCAAAGCTTAAATCAAGACTGTCGAACTCTAGGACATTGTTCATACAAATAGTTTCAGAGTAGTCAAAGACAGAAGAAACCAAATGACCATGTCGAGAATAAAAGTGAAAACATATAATCGACTTTTACTAAACCCCAGGTTTTTAAAAAAATAGAATTGGGAAGGGCTAAAGAGGTGAATGAAGAGACCGAGTAAAATATTGGTAAATACTTTCATCCAAAATACCAGCAACATAAATTGCCAGGAGCCATACATCCATATAAGCCAACATCCAAAAAAACTTATGCTAAGTACTAGCCAGGAAAAATTTCGGTAGAAGGTTAGGATCACACGCATTGCCTGCAAGAGGCAAAAAACAGGCCATGGTTAGGAAATTGAGACATTTTTTCAACCCAAATTAAATCTTACGATTAGTGTACATCATTTACTTATGCTTGCTTACACCATTCCAGTATCTTTGGGAACAA
This sequence comes from Cyclobacteriaceae bacterium, assembly GCA_041746855.1. Taxonomy (GTDB): domain Bacteria; phylum Bacteroidota; class Bacteroidia; order Cytophagales; family Cyclobacteriaceae; genus JBGTGG01. Next base: position 14,959 of record JBGTGG010000139.1, read on the forward strand.
CTCGATAAAAGTTTCGCGCTCATTCTTGTTTTTATAGAGTTCAATCATTTTTTGATTGAATTCCTTAAATCGTGGAAACCCTCTTTTATTTGTCATTTGTAGTTCTGTTCTTTCATTAATGATCTTGAAATCATTTTCATCAAATGTGTCTAGTGCATACAGCGTAAATACAGCCCACGTCATGTACTCGTTAAAAACAGAATATTGACTAGCATAACTATTGGAGAACTTTCCCGATGTCCATTTACTCCTATCGCTGAAAATTTCATTGATTTCCTTTTTATACTGATCACTAATCGGATTTACATAATTGTGGTCTATCTCGGTAAAAACAACTCTTGACATTAACCCCTCTTTTATGTTAGCATTTAATTGCTGACTTTCAATCGGACCACAAATAAACATTACCGTTTGCTTAAAGCCATCTGTTTCGAATCTATTAGTGGAATGAGAACCACTTACCAATGGGGAAAATGTAATTCGGTAATTATCATACAGGATAGGAAACCTTTCTTCCAGCCATCTCCATTGTTTTTCGATGGGCATTTGAATTCTCATTTCCGCAATGAGTTCATCGTAATACTTTTTGTTGCTACTATAAAAATCACGAAATCTTGTCTTGGTTGCGAAGGCTTCTAATTCTTTAGTGTATGGCTCAACAAGATTCGTAGTATTCCAATTTAATTTTTTATACGTTCTATCTTTTATAATTCTGTTGTCTTCATTAAAAAGAAATCCATAAGCATCCATTTTCAGATGGGAGTAAAATCCTCTTTTAAGAAGTTTGTCAACAGTTTTTACAATTTTATCGTTTTTGTATTTCTCAAAGGTCTGCAATACATTTCTATAATAGGCCGTCCTGTGCTCGACCATGTTTGAGTCGGAAATTCCTGTGGGGGAAATGGCAATGATGATGTGGACTAGTTCCTGAACCTCTGGAAGTTCAATGTTCCATTTGTTTTTGTTATGCGCGATGTATTCAGGAGACGGAGAAAAACTTTGTCCGCAACCTTGAAAAAATAGCAAAAAGACAAATGAACCAGTAAATAATTTTTTCATATATTTTATTGGTTTACTTCTACTACCTTTTTCCAGATTTGGAGCTTGGATTGACAACCCTAACCTTGACAGGCTTTCCTTTAAACCCTTTTCCCTTAATATAGTACGTTGGGGAATCGATTTTAAACCGGCCTTTCTTCAAAGTCTGTAGTTTGTAGGTTCTTGATTCTCGCTTTATCATTTCACCATTTAGGACTGAGATGGATGAGTTACTGGACGGTTTGCCCATCACTTCAAAATCTTTGAAAACGGGTAGTTGCATGGAATCGTACTTACCATTTAGTTCAAACGTGACTTTTACTATTTCCCCAACCGCGTATTGTTTTTTGTCCGTTGTCACGCTCGCTACTTGGCCGTGGCCTACGGAGCATGAAATGATTAAAACAGCTATCAGGATTAATTTTTTCATTTTTAAATTCTTATACCATTTTTCAATTAGGATGAATTCTATCTAATGTAAACAGAATGGAAGGTTTATACTTTTCAATATCAGCCGCAAGTATGCTTTTTAAAGAATCCACATCAGGTGTGTAAGCTGTAGAAAATATACCGGCCATATTATTTTACTCCTGCTTTTATTAGATAGGGTTGGTTAAAATATTGTTTTTTGAACCATAATTCAAAAGCGGGGTCTAAAAATTCAAGCGAACCATTTACATCATGCACAAGGTCGTTGGTAATAAGTATAGTTTTATTTTTACTCACATTTCTTGGTGTGCCTAGCACATAATCTCGCATTATAGCAGCGCTGGTGAACTTTGTTTCGCCACTTGATATTGCCTTCAAAAGGTTAAGTTGAGTAGTGCTGATGATTTCTACTTCACGTTGATAGAGTGGTGAGTTAGCATTAATTAACTCAGCCAAAGCACTGTTTAATTCTGTTACCGTGGCCTTCTTGAAAGTTACGTTCCATGTGTAATGGGCCAGCTGTTGTACATACCACGAGTTGTCTTTCATCACCTGTGGAATAAGCATGGCAGTTGATTTTTCAATTTGTTTGCCTGTTTTCACAAAACCTTCGGTAATAAATGCATACCATTTTTCCGTTTCTATTTTTTGTAACATGATAATATCTCCAAAACGATAAAATGGCTTGGCTGGATTGTTGAAGATTTCAGTCATCATGTGGCGCTTACTACCATAGAGGCAAAATGTTACCATTTTATGGCGCTGCCATTGCGCTCTTAGTTTTTTTTCTACATTCAATGCATCATGAAATGTGCTGAGGTTTTGAAACTCATCTAAGCAAATGATGAATTTTATTTTTTTCTTTTTAGCAATGTTTTCTGGAAGGTTTAATATTTCATCGCTATTCTTTTTTAATTCCTTCCAATCAAAACCTAAACTAAAATCAGTTTCGGGGTCTATGCCAACGCTTAGTTTGGGCGTAATTTTTTTAAAAAAGTCTTTGCCGCTGCTCATCCATTCCTGCCATTTGGAAGAAGAAGCTTTAATGACTTCACGGGCAAAGGTCTCTAAGAACTCTTCTTCACTGCTTACCGAAAACAAATCGATAAGGACAATTTTAATGGTTTTATTGTTCTTTTGAATATCGGCAACTACTCTTTCCACTAAAGAAGATTTGCCCCATCTGCGTGGTGAAATAATTGAAGTATTTATGCCATTGAGTAAATTGGTACTTAGCTTTTTTATTTCAAGGTCCCTGTTGGTAAAAGCGTGGGTGCTTACCGTAGTACCATAGATAAATGGAGATTCTTTCATTTTTATACTCATTGGTATAATACCTAAAGGTATAAAAATTTATAAAGGAAACAATCTTTAATCAAACAGATTTTTTGTTTGATTCCTCGGTAAACTCAAAAACTATAATTCACCCCCACCGAAGCATTCACCCCCATCTCATCGGCAAAATACCGGAGCCTGTTTAAGTAATCGCGGTAGGTGGTGTTGAGCATATTTTCAACACGGAGGTTGATGCCGAGTTTGTTTTTCTTCAGCGCGACTGAAGTGGAAGCATTAAATCCTAATAAAAAATATGCTGGTGGAGGCGGCAGAAAATCTTGTTCCGGAAGCAAACGGGTTTGTTCCCAAACATAGCGTGCGGAAACGCCAACTGAAGTGTGTACAAGCTTTTCAGAATCTTTTGGTAAGACAGAAACAGAAGCGGTAAGATTATCAGCCGGCATATACACCAACGGAATGTTCTGTGTCCGGTCTTCACCACGCACAATCGCATACGCAACATTCATTTTCACAAACGAAGTTGGATTGATGGAAAGGTTAATATCCGTTCCATATATCAAGGCATCCGTTTGTTCATACACAAATACCAGAAACGCCCCGCGTCTGGTCAGTTCAAATTCATTTTGGGGCTGTAAGTAAATGTAATCGTTGATGTGTTGGATGTAGCCGGTTGTTTGAAACGCGAATAGTCCACTTGTCCATTCGAGCGTAAGCAGCGATTTGAGTGATCGTTCTTTTTTTAAGTTTCGATCTCCTTGTTCAATACCACTTACGCCCTGGTGTAGTCCATAGCTGTAAAGTTCATTTACTTCCGGTGCCCGTTGAGCATACCCCATGGAGAGTGTTGATGTAAAATTTTTTGATGAAACCATTTTTAAGCCTCCGTTAATGGTAAGGTTGTTAAACGGTGTTTGAATATGCTCGATATATTTACTGCCATCCGGTTCCACGATTATCGGTGATGCGTCCAGGTAAATAAAATCATAACGAACCCCGCCTTCCCATAAAAGGTTATTTACACGATAATTCAGGATTCCAAAAATTCCCGATTGGAATTGTTCGTATTGCGGAATGAGCGGCAAGATTCCGGTGGTGGCATTGTCGTTGAAGTTGAATTTATAGTTCACTTGCATCCCTGTTTTTAATTCCAGGCCGGAGGAGAAACTAGATGAATAAGTTGATTGTAGCAAGTGCGAACTTAACCGCATGCTCATGGCAGGAATATCCGACCGACCGCTGCGTCTCACATCAAATTCTTTTCTTTGATTGAGTTGCCCGGCATACATGAGGGTTAGTGTTTTTTGTGGGGTCATAAAATAATTGCCCTCCACTTTTAGGAGATGATGGTTGACCAGTTGCCGCGGGGCTTCTATGTCATATGAGAAATGATCTTTTGTAAAATACGGGACATCACGATTGATGGCTAATGCCAGATCGGTACGGTTACCTACTTGCGAGCCGCGCAAGATGCCGAGGTTGGTATTGAAGAGACTGTAGTATGCACTTCCAAACCATTTAGGCGAAAATTGTTTTTCAAGCTGAAGCGCTGCATTTGCTTCTCTTCGTCCCGTGTTCGTAAGATAATAATCGGGTGCCTTTGTATCGCCAATTCCTTTTAGAGTTCCGGTAAACCGCCACGCTGCCCATTTCCCATATTTTTCAAGTTGTGTATTAAGTGTATTGCCCAGGCCATTTGTTTGAAAAATATAGTTTACTTTTCCATGAAGATGGGGATCATTACTAATCCGTATAGGTTCGATTAATATCACACCCCCTAGCGTGCTTCCATTATACTCTAACGCTGCTGCACCTTTTACTACCGCAATATGATCGGCTACGAATGGATCAATCTCAGGAGCGTGATCATTTCCCCATTGTTGCCCGGCTTGTACTACGCCATTGTTTAAAATGGAAACGCGGTTGCCGTACATGCCATGTATGACGGGTTTGGATATGCCCGATCCATTTCGGATCACACTTACCCCGGCCACACTTTCCAGTAAATCAGAAAGTGTTTTGTTTCCTTCCTCAGTAATTTTTTCATTTCCTATTACCTGACTGACTTGTGTTTTGTTTTCGTTCTGATCGCCATGCACGGTA
>JBGTGG010000140.1:0-16757 GCA_041746855.1 Cyclobacteriaceae bacterium
GGCTTGCAGATAATCCTTGTGTGCGTTGTAATTGTTGTGCACACCTTCCCAGAAAGCCCATTGCATATCCGTATCGATGTTCATTTTGACAACACCGTAATTCAGGGTTTCAGCAATCTGATTTTTCGGTGAACCACTTCCACCATGGAAAACAAAGGATACAGGTTTCGCATCGGCTGCCAATCCCAATTTTTTAGCAATATGAACCTGGCTGTTTTTTAGAATCTCAGGTTTCAATTCCACATTGCCCGGTGAGTATACACCATGAACGTTTCCAAACGCTGCAGCCACTGTAAACATCGGATCAATTGCGCCTAAAGCGTCATACACTGCTGCCACTTCTTCTGGTTGTGTATATAATTTTGAATTGTCTACCCCGCTATTGTCAACACCATCTTCTTCCCCACCGGTAATCCCCAATTCAATTTCGATGCTCATTTCCAATGCCGCACATTTTTTAAAATACTCAACAGAGGTTTCTATATTTTCATGTAGTGGTTCTTCACTCAAATCCAACATGTGTGAGCTGTATAAAGGGCGACCATACTTGGCTTTGTATTCTGTACCTGCTTTTAGCAAGCCATCAATCCACGGAAGCCATTTTTTTGCAGCATGGTCCGTGTGCATGACCACCGGAACACCATAGTGTTCGGCAACGTTGTGCACATGCATCGCGCCACTTACCGCACCAATAATGTTGGCTTGCAATTGATCATTGGGCATTCCCTTTCCTGCAAAGAATTGCGCACCACCATTGCTAAACTGGATGATCACAGGGGAGTTTACTTTTCGGGCAGTTTCCAATACTGCATTGATGGAGTTGGTCCCGATTACATTTACAGCGGGCATTGCATAGCAATTCTCTTTTGCATCGGCATACAATGCGGCCAACTCTTTTCCATATAATACTCCTGCCTTAAATTTTCCCATGGTTTTTCGATTTTTTTTGACCACCAAAAATAGGGATTTAAGCCATTTCTGGACAGGTAAACGCAACAAAATATGAAGTATTTAAGCAACCGATTGCGGTCGCAGTCAACATCCCTTACAGCGTTAATGTTGTGAATTTTTAATTATGCAGGCCGGGCAGTGCGGTATGTATAATAATTGACAACATGTTCAAGGGCATATTGCATTGCCCGGTTGATTGGCAAATGTGTACGGGTAAGGTCCATATCGATGCCATGAAGCTGCATATAATAATTGTTCATCATGGGCACTTTTCCACCACTGGAAATTTGAGTGTTCGCTGCTTCAACTTTTTCAGGTTGGTCCGTTTTTATTGGCAGACAGGTTACCAACTGTGCCTTTCCATACTTATCCCTTCGTGCAGAAAAACCAAAAAGCCGACAAATCAAACCCCGCGTATTGTATTGTGAACACAATCCCTTCCCATCGGCACCAAAGGGATTAAGGATGACACACACTGGTGATTGGTTTTCCTTTAACTTTTCAAGCCATTCAAAGGCTGTCCCTTCTTTGTAAATGTGATAGGCAAATGGTAAAAATTCAAGCGGTGTTGCTTCAATATCAGCTTTGAAACAGCACTTTCCACAACCTGGCAAGCAGCCTAAGCCGGTAGCATTTTGAAAAACCTTGATCTCCTGGTCGAGTGCTTGAAATACCTTTTCAACAGCCCTGACTTTCTGGTATAATTTCAATTGGTAATTGATTATCCTGCCTACCTGCGCGGAGCCATCCTGCACCAAACGTTTCGCGCTGGTGTAGCTTCGACAGAGGCAGGCAAAAGTCTGCTAAAAGAAATTGCTGTGCAATAGCTCCCTTCGCGAACAGTATTTAGTTCCGTAATTATTCAACAAACTTCTTCCCCATCCCGGAAACGGAAGCCACATTAAAGAAACCCACTGCCGGGGTACCATTCGAATTCGTATTGACTACATTGGTCGGTACATTGGCTAAGGGTGTAGCAAACAATTCACCAAACCCTCCTGGTCGATCTGTCTGGATAATCACCTGGCTCAAGAAAGAGAAGGCAGCATCTGACAACGAATGGATTTCTACATAAACAGAATCACCCGGCATATACGGAGAAAGGAATACATCATTTTCATCCTGGTCAAACGGGTTGATACCTGTGCGGATGGGATAAATAAAATAAACTCCATCAAATTCACCACCCGATGAAAATCCTGCATCATAGGCAAGATTGATTTCACTTGGTTTACTTAATAGTTCGCCATTTTTCCAGGTCTTTATCCAGTATGCATCTCCACTACCTATTGAGTCGCGGGCCCAGACCTCTCCAATATAGGAATCTTCCATAAAGGAGTTTCCTTCATCAAAAGTAAAGGTGATACTATCGATGGGTGTTGTGCGCTCCATTGTCGTAATTGATTCAAAAGTTTCGCCTCCCACAAGAGCCGATAAGGTATACGTTCTCCCTACATGGCCCAATGTTTCATCCGGCAAAGCAGGAGTCCATCGGTACACACCGGGTGCTGTTAAGTCCTCAAAAAAATCGTAAACCACACCCAGGTTATCAGTTACCTGAACCGTGGCACCTTGCACTCCGGGAGGCAACGTATTATCAAAATACGGTTGGGAAAGCATGATCCGTATCTCCTGCGGTCCGGGTGTATCGGAAATCCATGCATCAAAAACGATTATAGGTTCAGCATCTTCCAATGTTGGGTCGATGATATCTTCACAGGCAGTGAAGAGAAACATAATTCCGAAAAGTATATATAAAATGCGGTTCATGATTAAAACTTAAAGTTGTAAGAAACAGAAGGTACGATGGTGCCGATGATCGATAATTGGGTTGCTTGCGTAGTGGTTGGTGTTCCTGGTTGTGTTCGGACATCCTGTTGTGAAAAATAAATAGAGAACGGATTTCTTCTCGCATATAAATTATAAACAGAGAAGACCCAGTAATCCTTGAACTTCCGTTCCTTTCCATTCCTCTTGAACTGTCTTCCTTCCATGCGTGCAGACAGATCCAACCGATGGTAGGAAGGAATGCGAACATTGTTGCGGGAGTCGTTGGTATTATGGGGAACAACAATCCCCTGTACTACATATCGGGAGGTCGGAAAAGTAGTGGGGGTTCCAGTAATGAAAACAAAATCAGAGGAAAGCGACCAGCGTTTATTGATATCATAAAACGCAGCGATTTTTAAGTTGTGGGTTTGATCAAATCGTGTTGGATACCATTGCCCTCTATTTATACCTTCTACCTGTAGTTCCGTCCTTCCCACTGTATAACTGACCCAGCCGTTCAGTTTGCCTGAGTTTTTCTTCACAAACAATTCTACACCATAGGCTCGGCCGGATCCGATCAGCAAGTCTGCTTCCAAATTCTCATTGAGTAAAATCTCTGCTCCATCGATGTAGTCAATTTGGTTTTGGGTGTCACGATAGTATGTTTCAATGGAGGCCTCATAATCCTGGTTGCTACCGAAATCACGGAAGTAACCCACTGTGAATTGATCCGCCAGTTCAGGTTCAATGTTGTTGGTACTTGGCGTCCATACATCCAGTGGATTGGATGCAGTGGTATTGGAAATTAAATGCAGATATTGAACCATGCGATTATAGCTGGCCTTTACCGAACTACGTTGATTCATCTGGACTTTCAACGCGAGCCGGGGCTCAAGATTATCATATGTTTGCATCTTCTCCCCCCTCCCAAAAGTCTCCGTTGCTATTACTTCTTTGCTTTCTCCAGGGGTTGAATTGTCATACGTATACAATGTACCGGCACCAAATAAACCAAAATAGGAATAGCGTAGCCCATACTCCACAGCGATTGCCGAATTTATCTTTTGGCTGTTACCAATATAAACCGCTGCTTCAATTGTATTTTTTTCGGGCAAACTAATATCAATGGCAGCACCATCGCTTACGCCAAGCGCGTTTGCCGGTTCGAAAATATATTTGGTAAACTCACCACCAAACGAAAGCTCATTATCACTATTGATAAAATAGGTGACCTCCGGTTTCACCATGTAGTTCTGAATATTTGATGACCATTTAAACTTGTCTAAATCATCTTCACCAAAGGCCAGCGCATAATCATAATTACTAAAAACTGCGGAGACGTTTGCAAACATCCGATCATTGAACAGATGGTTCCATCGCAATGTTGCTGTTGAATTGCCCCAATCAAATCCCTGATTGGCATCAAACATAAAATTGTCGCGACCAAAATAGCCGGATGCATACACGCGGTTTTTTGCATTGAGCGTGTAGTTTGCTTTCAACGTAAGGTCATAAAAATTGAGGGCACCACCATCTTGCAGCAACTCAACAAACGGCCTGGCCAAAATGTCGGCATACGACCTTCTGCCCGCCACAATAAAGGATCCCTTTTCTTTTACAATTGGCCCTTCCACAGCAAGCCTGCTAAAGATTGTACCAATGCCACCGGTGACTTCATACTTTTTATTATTGCCATCTTTCATGCGCACATCAAGTAGCGATGCAAGCCTGCCTCCATAGCGGGAAGGAATCGCTCCTTTGTAAAGCTTCGTGTCTTTGACCGCATCTGGATTAAAAACAGAAAAGAACCCCAACAAATGCGAAGAGTTGTAGACCGGTGCTTCATCGAGCAAAATCAAATTCTGGCCTACGCTACCACCACGCACGTTAAAACCGGAAGCCCCCTCACCTACCGTGGAGACACCCGGCAACAATTGTATACTTTTCAAAACATCGGTCTCCCCAAGAAAAGCCGGAATCTTTTTAATGGTTGCGATATCGAGCTTGTTGGTGCTCATCTCAACGCTTTGAACATTATTTTCCCGGTCTCGGTCTGCTTCCACAACAACCTCGGTAAGTTGTGCCGCAACGAGAGGCAGTTCCAAATCAATTCGGATATTTTTATCAAGTACCACTTCTTGTTCTATACTCTGATATCCCAGATAGGAAAACTCAACAGTATACGTGCCTGGATCGAGTGTTAATGAATAAAAACCATACACATTTGTAACCGTACCTGTGGCCGCCTGGCGAATGTAAACGGTTGCACCGATCAATGCCTCACCATTGGATTGATCTTTTACATATCCATTGATTGTATATTTTGATTGTGCTTGAAGTTGCCCGCCTGTGATCAGTGCAAGCCCGGCCAATATAACTGGCAGGATTCTAAAATTAAAATTCATGTATGCGGAAATTATGATGCCGGAATCAGTATGTGATGAAACAAGTAATACAAGTTATTGCTAAACTCGTGTTGTAACGCTTGAAATAGGATTTTGTTAATGGATTCAACAGAAATAATGAAAAATAATTTTGGGGTAATACTACGGGTGGGTTCATGCGCTGTCGTTCAATTGGTTAGATTATTTTAATGTGTCTATACCGATAGACAAATATACTCCAAGACAATCAAATGAATTCTTACCCCCATGCGCACTAAAATATTTCTACAGAAATTTTACTGTTCTTGGTAACGTGTATATTTGCCCATGGGAAAAAAGACGATGGAATGCCCCTCCTGTGCAATGGAAATTGATGCCAACAGTGCAGTGTGCCCGATCTGTTCGTATGAATTTCCTAAGCAAAGCCCGTGGTTGAAGTGGGTGGCCATACTGCTGGTCATTCTTTTTATTTTATTCAGCACGTTTCTATCGTTCCGCTAGGTGAATACAAGTCGTGGTCCGGTGACAACTCCGTCCTCAAGCAAAATTCAGGAAAAGATATAAAGCCCTCCCCTAAAAATATATTTGACCTTTTGAGGTTTCCTCTGTAACCAAATGCGCATATATTTCCGTTAATACTTTCAAAACTACTACGATGTAAAATTTAGTCCCCCGTTACTTTCAAGCATAAGGCGCTTTCGCTTTCACAAATTTTATAACCGCTAACAACTTCAATTATGTAATCACTTAACAAAAGTAGACTGGGATAAAACCGTCTAAAATGGTATGTCTATAGTCATGCCCTGTTCAATTATTTACTTAACAAACAACAAACAACCTATGGAACAAAACGTAAACTTTAATCGATTCAAAAACCTGAAGGCTTCCTTCCCCATGCAAACCATCAAAGTGCTATTACTCACGATTGTGATCGTGGTGGTTTTTCTTATCGTCAATCCATTTTCCTGGAATGATGCAGGAAACAGGACAGTTGTGGAGCGTACGAATGGAGAACAGATTGTTCAGTTCGCACCGGGAATTTTCTATGCAGGATTTTTTGCCAAAGAGAAAGCTTGGCCCAATCAAATTTCAGTAACGTATACCGAAGAGGTGCCGAAGCTTGCGCTGGAAGACAACGGTATTGAAGTGGGGCATATCATGATCCGCTTTAGTGATGCAACTACCGCCAACGTAAAAGGAATTACACAATTCATTTTACCCGGCAGTATTGAAGAAATGATCTTGATCCACAATACGCACCGCACCCCGCAATCGCTGGTAGTAAAACGCTTGGCTCCGTACACGAAAGAGTGCTTACAATCCTCTGCCCAGTTGATGAGCAGCGAAAAACACTACGGTGGGGGACGTGCACAAATGGCACAAGACTTTATGGACCAGCTGAAGGAAGGTGTGTACTTGTTGAAAACAGAAGACATCATGATCTATGACTCCATGGAGATGGAAAAGAAACGTGTGTACCGTACGGAGATCCAGTACGACAAAGCAGGAACTTCACCAAAACGTAAACTTTCTTCCATCAAAGAATACGGAATTACCGTTGCAGATGCTGCCATCACAGACGTAGACTATGAAGATAAAGTGGATGAAAAACTCGTGAAGATTATTGATGCTGTTACCAAGTCGTCCATTTCGAAACAAGAGTTGATGACCGCCCAGCAACAAACACTAACCGCCAAAGCAAAAGGTGAGCAAGCCCTTGTGGAGATTGAGTACCAACAAAAGCAGGAATAAACCAAACAAGTGGTGGAAGCGGAAACAAAAGTGAAAGTTGCCGAGCAAGATAAGCTTCAACAGAAGATTGCCTACGAGGGTGCCATCCTGGAAGCAAAGAAAATAAAAGAGTTGGCCGATGCACAAGCGTATGCACGTTCCAAAATCATGAAAGCGGACGGTGCGTTGGAGATGAAATTGAAAGCGCAGATTGAAGTGCAGAAAGTGTGGGCCGAAGCGTTTGGTAAATATACCGGAGCGATTGTTCCACAATTTCAAACGGGTGGTAGCCCTGCAACCAATGGTGCGCTGAACTTCATGGACATCATGACGGCCAAGACGGCCAAAGACTTTGCGTTGGATTTACGCAACCAGAACAACTAATTTTTAAAATGGATTTCAAAATAAAAGAGCGGAGGAAACTCCGCTCTTTTTTTGGTCGATCATCAGAATGGCCTACAGTCATTGCTTCGAATCGTAACCTGTTGAAAGGTATTCCAAATCTCATTATCCAAACCTTTGGGTGAGATCTTAAAGACAATAATAGTTTTATTCTCTTCTTCGCAGAAATAATTTTTCACAAGGATGTTTAAGGTTATAGTCGTTTTTGTGTGAAAAGAATCATGCATAGTTACTTTTCCTGTAAAGTCGGATTCCTTATTCACAGATTCCTTTTTAGTAAATGAAGCAGTAGTGGCCGGAACCTCAAAATCCTTATCCTTATTAACTGCATTCATCAAGCCATCAAAATACATTTTAAGGTGAGCTTCCAAAATTTGAGTTGTTAGCATTTGTTTTCCATTGACGTGCCATGCGAAAATATAGGTCCAAAATTCCGGACTATCTTTCTTTGCCCATCCTGCAGCAAAACGTAAATCCTCATAGCCTTCATACGGTATGTCCGGAGCAAAACCTATCGGGAAATGGATAATTTCTTTTGTCCAGGTTGCATTTGCATCAAACACTTCTAATTCATTTTCTTCCTGACCATAAACTGTGGTGGCCGCAAGGAGTAACAGTATCAGTACATTATTTTTCATAAATGAGTATGTTATAGACTCAGCGTTACCTCAAAACCGATAGCATCAGAAATGGCACTATCTTTTAAATTATTATTGTAATTCACTCCCCAACGGGTTCTGTCAATTTTAAATTTTGAATTCACCTTTGCTCTATCCGCACTAATTTCTGCCTGAAATTCTATCGGTAAGGTAATTCCTTTTATGGTAAGATCAGCTTTTACCTCGAGATGTACATTGTCGCGGTAGTGTACCTGGGTGATCGTCAACATGGCCGTAGGGTATTTCTTGACATCGAAAAAGTCTTCATTTTTTAAATGGTTCACCAGATCTTTTCTGCTCTCCGCATTATCGATATCGGTGTTGTCGATCGTGTTCATGTCAATCTTAAAAAATCCACCTGTAATTTTTTCATTGGTCTTAAGGAGGTGTCCTTCGCTCACGTGTATCGTGCCGGCATGACCGCCAAAGTAAAAGGTGTACTCAGCCGACCATTTTACTATACTTTTAGTACGATCTACTTTGATTTTTTCCTGAGCGAAAGAACCGAGTACGGAAAAAATTGCAATGGCGGTGAATAGGATACGTTTCTTCATGTGTTGACTTTTAAATTTTATTTATGACGCTAAAACTAAGGGTGAGCGCTGCCGTGAAATGTTAAAAAAATGTGAAAGATCTGTCAACACTTGTAAAAAGTCAGCGAAAGCAGGTATTTGTAGAAGTTATGAACAGAAAACACATGTATTCCCTGGCAATCGTAATTGCCATTTTCTTTTCAAGTTTGTTGCTTTTATCAAAGGGTACGGATGCCAGCGAATTTTCTGAGGTTGTAAAAATTGCCTTACGGGATATTGGCAATCGACTACTACTCATCAATCAGGATTCTACTTCACGGATTTTACCGGTTGTTGCGTTAAGCGATTCCAAGTATCAATTGTCATTTGAACACAGACTTGCAATTGAGCCCGATGATCTGGTCACTTCGGTACAAAAAAGTTTTCAACGATCATCATTACCTGCCCATTACCGTGTTGAAGTTATTCAATGTGCAGATCAGGAAGTGGCGTATAGTTTCGAAATAAGTGCAGATGAAGAAAGCACTATTATCCCCTGTGCTGGTCGGGATTTACCAGAAGGCTGTTATACCATCGAGGTGGGGTTTATAGAGAAAGTATCCTTCCCTACACATCAAACTCTTTTCGCTATTCCTATTTCCATTGCCTTCACATTATTTCTAACATTCCTCTTTACCAGGAAAAGACAAGATCCGCTGCCTCCAGTAGAACAATCTGAAAAGTTTGAAGCTATAGGCAGTTTTTTGTTTTATCCGAACCAAAACAAATTGGTAAAAGGTTCAACAGAAATCAATCTCTCAAGAAAAGAATGTGAGCTGCTGGTGATTTTTGCTGCCAACATTAATTTAATTGTTTCGCGCGATGAACTCATGAAAAAAGTCTGGGAAGACAAAGGTGTTTTTGTCGGGAGAAGCCTGGATACGTATATCTCCAAGCTTCGGAAGAAGCTAAGCGCTGATGAGGAGATTAAATTGAGGAATGTTCATGGGGTGGGTTATAAATTGGAGGTGACTGTTTGATTAAGCATTTATCCAAGTATCACCCCTTCGGGGTTTTCACTTCTACATGGATTTCCTGCTATAATCATGTCAGCCCTTCAGGCTTCCTTAATCCTGAAAGGATGAAAGATTGTAGAATAGCAGGCAGGGTAATACAGAACCCCAGCTCTGGCTTCAGCTTCGCAAATGAAGCCACCTACTAATTTAACTGACTTAGTAATCAAAGTTGCAAACTTCTTTTAAAATGAGTTTGAGATAAGATGCCACCCTTAAAGGGGTTTCGCTATCCCTCGATTGTAATCTATAACCCTTTCAGGCTTCCTAAATCCCGAAGGGATGAAAGGATTATAGCAATAACATGCCGGTGCAATCAGAACCCTGAAGGGGTGACATAGCTAAACAACATTTCATTACCACTGCTGAATAATTACCCCCACTTGTTTATCCGTTACAGCAAATTCTTTTGCGCCCCACGGACGAAGGGTGATTACTTTCAGATTGGGGTGAAGGAATTCAGGAAACGCTTTAGAGACCCGTTCATACACCTCTGCAATATTTTTGGTCTCTAACCTGAATTCAGGATTATGTTCTTTCGCAAGCGCTTCGTTTTGAAAAAGATTTATCTTCAAGCCATCCTTCACCAAAACGCAAAAGGGATTTTTGGATTTTAGCTCATCATGACCAATCGTAAACTGTAGGCAATCAACAAACAGTTTTAACCCATCTGTGATATTGACATAAAAAATATTGGGGACTAGCTTTTCAAATTTCATAGTGTATAAGCTGGCCTTTCTATTCGGCTTACTTTTGCTCGCTTTATTATTTTTACTACTTCATACCAAATTACGGAAATAAAACCGATTAAGATGCAGGTCAAAAGTTGAACCCAATTCAACGTTTCAAATTCAAAAAATGCAGTCAAAGGTTTTACATAAAGAATGAAGCCCACTAGAGTCATTGTAATAAACACTATGATTAAAACCATATTGTTTTTATACTTCAAGGTTGTTAAAATGGAGTAATAAAATGAGCGGTTGATTAACGTAAGGAAAATATTGGCTGTTATTAAAACGGTGAAAACCATTGTTCTCGTAATGTCTTCATTGTAATCACTTGCTACTGCATACTGATAAACTGACAAAGTTCCAATTGTAATGAACAATCCCTGTATAATACTAATAGAAAGCTCTTTTAGATTGAAGAAGGTAATGGATAGGGGTTTCGGTTTTTGCGACATTGTATTCGGTTCCATCGGTTCGTTTTCGTAGATTATAGAGCAAGTTGGCCCCATAATTAACTCTAAAAAAATGATGTGTATCGGAGAAAAAATATTCGGATAAATCCATCCAAGGGCTAGGGGAATAAATACAGTTAAAATAATAGGGATATGAATAGAAATGATGTATTGAATAGCCTTTTTTAGATTGGTGTATATTTTTCTGCCCATTGCCACGGCATCTACCATTTTGGATAAATCATCTTCCAATAAAATTAAAGAAGCTGCCTGCTTGGCTATTTCAGTTCCTTTCTGTCCCATTGCAATGCCAATATGTGACGCTTTTAAAGCCGGGCCATCATTCACGCCATCACCTGTCATTGCAACGATTTGATCGTTGGATTTTAAAGCATTGATTATTTTCAGCTTGGCTTCGGGAAACATTCTAGTGAAAATGGCCGTGTCCATTACCCGAGTTTGCAATTCTTTTTCCGATAGTGCCATCAACTCATCTCCCGAAATGGTTTTATCATAATCTCTAAAACCAATTTGCTTTGCAATAGAAGCTGTTGTGGCTGCATTATCACCCGTAATAATTTTAACTTCTATGCCTGCGGTATAAAAATCTTCCATTACACGCTGGATGTTCTTTTTTGGCGGGTCGTAAAAGGCAACTATCCCCTTAAATTCAAAGGGCAAATCTTGTTGTTGTGCAGGGTATTCATCACCTACAAAATTTGAAACCCCTACACCCAAAACTCTATATCCTTCTGTTGCTAAAAGCTCAATGGCTGAATGAATTTGTTGTATTTCTGTCTTGTTAAGATTAGATACATTGATTAATGCTTCGGGAGCACCTTTGGCCGCAATAATTTTACTATCCTTATTATCAGAAAAGATATGCGTCATCATAGGAGGTTTACCACCTAAGGGATATTCGTGAACAAGCTTGTAATTAGGTCGTTCGTCATATATTATTAGGTTTTTATACGATTGATGCAAAGCCACTTCCATTGGGTCAAAGGGAATGGGTTCACTTGACCACATTGCTAATGCTATCAGTTCTTTTTCGCTGTCGTTTAATGCTGACTCGGGGCCTACAATTTTATTGTTTTTCAACACAAACAGTTTTGCCAAACTCATTTTGTTTTCAGTAATCGTTCCTGTTTTGTCTGTACAGATTACCGTTGCACTTCCAAGGGTTTCTACTGTTTTAGTCTGCTTTACTACAATTCCCAACTTCATCAATCGCCACGCCCCAAGAGCCATAAAAGTGGTAAAAGCCACAGGAATTTCTTCGGGCAAAATACTCATTGCCAAAGCGAGCGATTGCAGTAAACTGTTTAAAACATGTTTTGACTGCCAATAATTGATGACCCAAACAAGCACAAAAACGATAGCCCCCACGATAGCCATCCATTTCACAAAATTGGACACCTGAATTTCTAAAGGTGTCTTTTCTTCGCTGATGCTTTCTAAACTCTTTCCAATTGTACCCAATTTGGTTTCGTTGCCAATTGCCGTAATTTCAGTAATGGCCAATCCACTGGCTACAATGGTTCCGCTAAAAATAAAATTGTCTTCTTTGTCTTTATCCTTAAAAACGGCAAGCGATTCGCCTGTAAGAATGGATTCATTAACCGAGAAATCGTTGGAGTGCATGATGGTGCCATCTGCGGTGATTGAAGTGCCTTCTTCTACCAAAAGGAAGTCACCCACCACTAGTTCTTCACTTTTTATTTCTTCTATCTTACCATTCCGAATGACTTTACAATGGGGTTGGGAAAAGTCCTTTAATTTTTCAAGGGCATTTTTACTTCGCGAATCCTGATATAAAGAAATGGAAGCGATAAATAGGATAGCAAGGACCATAAAAATGCCATTGCCCATCTCACCACTAATAAAATAGATAGTAGAAGCCACCAACAATAAAATGGTCATAGGTTCTTTACCTATCCGAAGTAAAACATCTAAAAAGGTGTTTTCTTTTTTATAGTCGAGCTTATTGCGTCCAAATTTTTCTCTTGATAAGTTAACCTGTTCGCCATCCAATCCTTTTATGTTAAATTGATTTATAGGCATTTTAAAACTAGCTATTGTTGGGGAATTGATTTGGCTAACTTTTTTTTAGTCATCATCAGATTCATTTTCTGTATTATCTATTGGAGTAGTTGCACCTTTCACAATTTCTGAATGTCTTATTTGTCCACCTAAATAGCCTGTTCTTGCAACAAGTCCGAAACTAATTAATGAAATAATAAAAATTACAAATGCTAATGTTCTTGTTGAAGGCGATTTTCTCAAAGTCAAGAATACACCTAAGATGGAAGCCACACCTAAAATGATTAAGGTAACCAAAGCGTAGATTGCAAAATCTTCGTGTCTTTCGATTGTTGCTTCAAAAATCCCTGGTAAATGTTCCACACTTTCTTCTGCGGCTTCACCTGTTAAGTAAGCAATGCCAGCGCCAATTGAAGAAATAATAAATAGACCATAAGCGGCAATTTTCGTTTCCTTGCTTTTTGTCCAAAGGCCATAAGCAAGGACAAGTCCACCCAAAATTGAACCGAATATCGGAAGATGGGTAATTACTAAATGAATGTGTGTTTGATCCATTGTATTAATTTTCTTGAAGGTCTTCTTTTTATTTCAATTGAAATATGATATCTGTCACTTTAAAAAATGATTCTTAGATTGATGAGTTGTTTAGGCTTGCTTAATCATGAATGGATGAAAGATTATAGAAATAGCAGGCAGGGTAATACAGAACCCCAGCTCTGGCTTCAGCTTCGCAAATGAAGCCACCTACTAATTTAACTGACTTAGTAATCAAAGTTGCAAACTTCTTTTAAATGAGTTTGAGATAAGATGCCACCTTTAAAGGGGTTTCGCTATCCCTCGATTGTAATATATAACCCTTTCAGGCTTCCTAAATCCCGAAGGGATGAAAGGATTATAGCAATAACATGCCGGTGGAATCAGAACCCCGAAGGGGTGACATAGCTAAACACCATTTCATTACCACTGCTGAATAATTACCCCCACTTGTTTATCCGTTACCGCAAATTCTTTTGCTCCCCACGGACGAAGGGTGATGACTTTCAGATTGGGATGAAGAAATTCAGGAAAAGATTTAGCGACCCGTTCATACACTTCCTCAATATTTTTAGTCTCCAACCGGAATTCAGGATTATGCTCCTTCGCTAGTGCTTCGTTTTGGAAAAGATTTATCTTCAAGCCATCTTTTACCAAAACACAAAAGGGATTTTTGGATTTTAATTCATCATGTCCAATCGTAAACTGAAGGCAATCGACAAACAGCTTCAACCCATCTGTGATGTCGACATAGAAAATATTGGGTACTAGTTTTTCAAATTTCATAATGTTATACGTACTAATATCACTAGCCTTAAAGAGGTGCTTACAGGAGAATACTTCCACAAGCTAAAAATCAAAGCAACTAGAAAATACCTGCTATTTACCCTGACATATACTCTAATACTGCATTCCTAATAGTATTTATCCTTACGTCTTGAATATATTTCATTCTTATTTCCTCTACATCACAATCATATAATTCACCAATGTCTTTAAACTTTGTCTTAATTCTATTAATTATCTTTACTGAAAGTTTCAAATTGTCTAAGCTATGCGAACGCAATATTTTATATAGTGATTCCTCTTCAATATTCTCGATTTTTGATCCGCATTTTGGACAAAACCTATACTGATCATCTTTAGTTTTAAAATCACAATTTGAATTAGAACAATTAATATAATTAACAACTCCAACTTGAGTAATCATCTCTTTAATGGAACTTGAAGTTTCTGAGTAGGCCTGATTGTTTTCAATTGCAATTGAAGTGTCCTGTAATTCAGTAATATCCTTTATGATTAAATCAGTAAATAACACGCTTGGATTTACAGTTACATAAAATGCATATTTGTGATGACCAATGCTTCTTTTGCTGTAATCAATTCCAATAATATTTGAATACGCTAGAACCGAAAAAACCTTTTCTAATCTATCAAATGCACCTGTCGTAATATAAAATCCTATTGATAGTTTTCTCTTTGCGTTTCTTTGTTTATCATTCCAAATTCTTAGATTAGGAAGTATCGTCTCTTTTATAAATGCTTCTGCTTCTGAAATGTACTTTTCATAGCGAATTAAACGTTGTTTAAGCGTATCGAATTCTCTCCACTTAGTAGCAAATACTGATCGAATCGCATTGATAAGTATGGCAATGGTAATATTTGATTTAAAAGCTTTATTGTTCTCAAGTTCGTCAATAATGTGAAATGCAAACCTTGGATTTCCATTACTACATATTGCTAATAGATCTATTGAGTTTTTATTGGCGGTCAATTTTTCCCAATATTGATTACTAAATGCCTTAATTCTTTTTTTGATAATTTCCTTAATATAATTTACATCACTCTTATCAAGAGGCGACCAATCTATTCTTATTTCCTTAGCATCTTGCCCTCGCTCAAAATACTTTCCGTAGTTTGTTACTCCAGGATAAACTGCAGCCTTGCAGGCAATTAATGGGTTTCGAAGTGACTTAAAAAAAGTAAAAAATTTTTCTTGTTGTGAAAATGAAAAAACGTGGGCTGCCTCATCAAACAATAAAACAATTCTTTGAAGCTTATAGTCATTAATTAATTCTATTAAAAACTCTCTAAATGACTGCGGGTTGTCTAGGACGGACGTCAAGTCTTGAGATGGAGAAAATTTAGTCAGGGAATTATTGTCATTAATTTCTCCCTTTTCAAGAACCCTTATATAATCATTTAGGAGACTAGTGTATTTTGCAAATGTGTTTGGTGCGGGGACATTAAATATTTTTGATAAACGTTCATTAAGTTGTGCTGATGATCTTGGTTGTAGTTCAGATATTTTATTTAAGCATTCATACAAAATCTTTCCCATTGTCCACTGTAAGAATGGGTCAATTGAATTATTTAGGACTTTTATTCTTTCAAGTCTAATTGACTCTTCAAAACTAACCCAAACAGGCAAGATGCTATTTTGACCAAAATTTGATTCAGACTTTAACATTGCCGCCTTCATTAGCATTGTTTTTCCGACACCTCGACTACCTTCGATTATATATTGCTCCGAATCTAGTAGTCTTTGAATTTTTGAATTATCTCTTTCAATAAAATAATCTAATACTAATTTACTTTCTAAACTTTCCGTTCTATCAAGTATATAATCTCCTAGAGATTCCTTCATTATTAAATATTTAGAGTGTTAGTCTCTTTGACCAAAGAATTTATTTCATTTGAAGTGAAGTCATCAAAACGAAGTACATACAAAGTGGCAATAGCACCCAGGGTACATCTATATGATTTTTCAAATTTCTTAAATTGTTCCTTTGAGTATTCTATCGCTAACTTATCTGCTTTAGTTAAGCTTTTAAATCTTCCATGTACAACATCACATAATTTTCCATACGTCTGATTTAGATAACTACTTACAGAATCTTCATTTTTTTGAATTACTCCTATTTCGCTATTGAAAGTTTTGATATAGTTTGTCTTGAAAAAATGATATTCATGAACAATAGAAGAAACATATTTATCAGCTTTAAAATCCTCATTTACATACAACTTAAGTTCTATCTTATGATCAAAATAGAAAAATGCGCTACATGCCAACTCAAGTGTATTTCTAAGACCAGTAATTGCTAATCTGTACTGTCCGGATATACCGCAATGTAATAAGGAGATGGTATCCGAAATTATTTCATTCCAATAAAACTCTAGTTCTTTGTCTTTTTTTATAAATCTTTCACTGATCTCTATCAATGTGTTGAGATATTCCAGAATGATTGTTAGGTCATTATCCTGAAGCGTCTGATCAAATATTTTATTAATAGATTTAGAAAAATGCTCAAGTGTTTTTTTTGTATAAGACATATTGAATTAATATGAGTATCTAAATCTTGTACCTAACAATAATAAATTATCTGATAGTCCGTAAACATACCACTAAATTACACTAAGGATAAGGTTATCAAATAGATTCACCGAATACCTTCTGTTCAGCTTGAAGCAGAACTCATCAAGGTATAATTGCAAATACTTTTCTTTGATCACATGAT
>JBGTGG010000141.1:0-3910 GCA_041746855.1 Cyclobacteriaceae bacterium
TCAGCAGTCGCTAAAAAATATGACTTGTTCTTCCACATGGATGGATCACGGATTGCCAATGCAGCCGTAAGTTTAGGAATGGATTTTAAATCCTTTACACTTGACGTGGGTGTGGACGTACTTTCGTTTGGGGGAACAAAGAATGGGATGATGTTTGGGGAAGCGATCCTGGTGCTTAATCCAACCCTTGGAAAGGATTTTAAATATATCCGCAAGCAAGGCATGCAGCTGCATTCGAAGATGCGGTTTATCGGTTGCCAGTTTGACGTACTTCTGAGCAAAGACCTTTGGAAAAGAAACGCCACCCACACCAATGCGATGGCGCAAAAACTTAAAAAAGGATTATCCGAAATACAGGAAATTAAAATCACACAGTCTGTTGATGCGAATGGGGTCTTTGCCATTTTCCCAACGCAGATTATCGAAGAACTACAAAAAGAAATATTCTTTTATGTATGGGATGACAAAACATCAGAAGTTAGGTTGATGTGTTCGTTTGATACGAAGGAGGAAGAAATTGAGCGTTTGGTTAAGCTGGCAAAAGACCTTGTTGTAAGGAAATGATTTTATTTTATTTTTTGTTACATTGTATGTAAAAAATAAGTCCATGGATATTGACGCTCGGAAGTACAAAATAATCGAAAAGGTAATGCATCTTAACGAACCTGAAATAAGGAAAATCGAAGCTTTCTTAATTGATGAATTTGAACTCTCCTCCTCTCTCGACCGGGCGCTGGAGCAAGTAAAAAATGGCGAGGTTACCCCGCATGAAGAAGTCCAAAAAAAATATAAAAAATGGCTTTAAAGGTTTTTTGGACTGATGAAGCAAATGAAGGACTTGACGATATAATTGACTATTTGGAAAGAAACTGGAGTAACAAAGAAACCACTCAATTTTTTAGTAGACTTGATGAGTCCATCATGATTATAAGTGAGGCTCCTCATCGTTATAAAAATTCATTAAGAAAACCAGGAACAAAAGAATTTCAACACTCTCCTCAAACAACCATTTTTTATACCTATGATGAAGAGGTCGTAAACATTCTAAAGTTGTGGGTAAATTTTATGGATAGTAGTAAATTGTAAATCGGGAAACTCCAGGATTGCGGAAAGAAAAACCTACCGCTTCAAAAACTTATACGTCCCCCTGAATTTGGTCTCATCATCCCGAATTGCCAATAGATAATAACCGGCAGCCAAGTCTTTGACTTTTACCTGGATTTCATGTTCATCGATTACCTCAACTTCAATTTTCATTTCATTGCCAATCACATTGCGCACCACAAGGGTCACATTGTCAGCTTTCACATGATCGAACTTCACATTGAGATATTCAGTGGTGGGATTTGGATAAAGCTTAATGCTTTGAGAAATGTTAGCAAGTTCTGCGTTGGCCGTATACTCCACACTCGACTGGCCAAAACCAGCAGTGGCGATAAAAAGGGCGAGTACAAAAAACTTTATAAAACGCATTTTAGCAGTGTTAATTGTGTTTCTAAACGCAAATATCAAACCAAAGTTCCTTAAATGTTCCTCAGATTTTGACTTTTTGTAAAAAATCTACCCCTTAGATGCAATAAACTACCAAAAGGTTTAAAGGGGATTAACTTAATTTCTTATAAATCTGATTACAGATGCTCGCCCGATTAGAAATTAGAAATCTACTAATCAGTCAATTGTTTATATGCTTTGCCCAAAAAATCAACAATATCAGAAGCGATAAGCGCGAGCATCCCCACTTCTTTAACACCAATGTCACCCGCCAAGCCGTGAATATAAACACCCAATAGGGCGGCTTCTTTAGATGTGTATCCTTGCGCCAACAACCCTGTTAATATTCCGGTCAATACATCCCCGCTCCCGCCTGTCGCCATGCCCGGGTTTCCTGTTGGATTGAAATAGACTTCCCCTTCGGGCGTGGTAATGGATGAGTAAGCTCCTTTAACCACCAAAATAGATTTCGTTCTTTTTGAAAAATCCCGTTGTTTTTCCATCCGCTCAAAACCAGTCGACCAACTTCCCACTAACCTTTCAAATTCCTTCATGTGTGGTGTAAGAATTGAATGTTCAGGAAGCAAATGGAGAAATTCAGGGTGCATAGCCAAAATATTCAACCCATCCGCATCAATGACCACCGGTTTAGTCGATGACACAAGAATCTTTCCGAGTGCCTTTACACTTTCTTTTTCGGTTCCTAATCCTGGACCTATGCCCACTGCATCAAAGTGCTCGCACTCCACCGTATCGCTCCACCAATGTTCATGATGATCCACATTTGCCATGGCTTCCGGTACACTGGTCTGTAGAATGGTTACACCTGATTTGGGAACATGCACCGTCAACAATCCCACGCCAGACCGTAAAGCAGCACGCGCTGCAAGTATGGCCGCTCCCATTTTTCCATAACTGCCGGCTATCAGTAACGCTTTTCCAAAGGTGCCTTTATGGTCATGCTTGCTTCTTGATTTCAGGATTTTGGAAATGTCTTTTCGCTGAAGGTAGAAATGATTTGATTTCGCCTCTGCAATGAATTTTTGGCTTAAGCCAATTTTAACGATGTGCCATTCACCAACCCATTGTGAATTCTCAGGAAAAAAGAAAGCAAGTTTGGGCAGTTGAAATGTAACCGTGTTGTGTGCTTTAAAAATAATCCCATGAGAAGTTTCATCGGCACGCATCCCGGAAGGTATATCTATTGCTACACGGATGACCGATGCTGCATTTAACTTTTCGATGACGGCTGCATAGAGTCCTTCGACCGGACGTGAAAGCCCGCTGCCGAAAATACCATCGATGATGATATCTGCTTTCGCACAATCGGGGATTTCATCTTCATTGTTGATCGTGTTTACCAAAATCAATTTCGATAATCGATCCAGATTGATTTTAAAATCAGTGGATTCCGAAACAGTTCCGTTGATTACAAAAACGCGAACATCAAAATTCCAAGCATGTAAAAGCCTTGCGATGCCTAACCCATCGCCACCATTGTTTCCCGTTCCACAAAAAACATAAACTACCTTTCCGGAATCAAATTGATTTTTAAACCAGCGCACAAAAGCACGACAGGCTTTCTCCATTAGGTCAATTGAAGAAATGGGTTCATGCTGAATGGTATACGCATCCAGCTCCCTAATTTGTTTACTGGTAAGAATTTTAAGCATGACCAAAGGTAATTAGTTGTTGGTTGTTCGTTGTTAGTACCAAGAAGCCATCTCAAAAATCAATTTATATGTCAGCCTGAGCCTGCCTGCGAATAGCCTCTACGGCAAAGGTAGGCTTGTCGAAGGCTGTCTCGAAGTCAAATAATAAGGTTTCGATAAACTCAACCTGACAGTTGTGCTATTTTTGAGATGGCTTCTAATTATTTCAAGAATCCTCTAACAACGAATAACTTCCAACCAACAACATTTTCTATTTAAGGTGGTGTCATCCCAAAAAACTCGTAGTTCTTGGGTATGTAATGCTTCCATTCATCGGGCACCTGGGTTTCTTCGAAAATGGCATCAACCGGGCACGCGGGCACACAAGCATCGCAATCAATGCATTCATCGGGATTTATATACAATTGCTTTCCGGCCGGATCAAACCCGGGTTCTTTTACTTCCGATCCACTCCCATTGGTGCTGATCGGCCCATGGATACAATCCACGGGGCAAACATCGACACAAGCGGTATCACACGTACTCACACAAGGTTCACAAATGGTATAAGGCATAATGCGATTAGTTAGGTACAACAATGATTCAGGTCATGTGTAAATTATAAAAATAAAACCAATACTGTCCTAAACGTTTTGATTTAGTGATGTAATTGTTCAATTCAATTAAATGTGAAATCTTTTTTAGGATTTTCAGAATAGGATCCCCTGTATGCATTGTGGGATTGTTACTGGAGGTGGGTCTTCGAA
>JBGTGG010000142.1:0-5973 GCA_041746855.1 Cyclobacteriaceae bacterium
TCTACAACTTGCACAATTGGCAAACCAAATTGTTTGGCAAACCGATGGTCGCGTTCATCATGTCCGGGTACAGCCATCACCGCTCCGGTTCCATATCCCGCCAATACATAATCGGCAATCCACACCGGAATTTTTTCTTTGATGAATGGATTGATCGCATACGCTCCGGTAAATGCTCCGGTCACGCGTTTCACTTCACTCATGCGCTCACGTTCCGAACGGTTTTTTGCAACCTCTACATATGATTCTACTTCTTTGCGCTGATCATCCGTTGTAATTTTTTCCACCAGCTCATGCTCAGGGGCAATCACCATAAACGTTGCCCCATAAATCGTATCGATACGCGTAGTAAAAACTTTGATCACCCCTTCGCCATTTTCCATGGCAAAGTCGAGTTCGGTACCGATACTCTTTCCGATCCAGTTGCGCTGCATTTCTTTTACCGCAGTCGGCCAGTCAATCGTATCCAACCCCTTCAATAATCTTTCTGCGTACGCGCTGATGCGCATGCTCCACTGCAACATTTTCAAGCGTTCCACCGGATGCCCTCCGCGTTCGCTGACGCCATCTTTCACTTCATCATTCGATAGTACCGTTCCCAATGCCGGGCACCAGTTCACCATCGTCTCCGACAAGTAGGCGATGCGATAGTGTTGTAAATAATTTTCTTTTCCTACTTCGTCCAGTACAGTCCACTCTTGGGCAGAGATAGCTGGAGTGTCTTCGTTGCACGCGGCTTTGATGGGAGCACTACCTGATTTTTCCAGCATAGCAATCAATGTTTGAATAGGCTCTGTTTTATCGGTGCTCTGATTATACCAGCTGTTGAAAAGCTGCATAAAAATCCACTGCGTCCATTTATAAAAGTCAGGATTGCTGGTGCGCACCTCGCGACTCCAGTCGAACGAGAAGCCCAGGTTTTTCAATTGCTCGATGTAGCGCTTGATGTTTTGCTCGGTGGTGATCGCGGGATCTTGTCCGGTTTGGATGGCGTATTGTTCTGCCGGAAGGCCAAAAGAGTCGAAGCCCATGGGGTGCAACACATTAAATCCTTTGATCCGCTTATAGCGGGAAACGATATCGGAAGCGATGTAGCCGAGCGGGTGGCCTACGTGCAATCCCGCCCCGGACGGGTAGGGGAACATGTCCAACACATAGTATTTGGGTTTTGACGGGTCGCGCTCGACTTTGTAAACAGCGCCCTGTTCCCATTTCTGCTGCCACTTCTTTTCAATTTCACGGATGGTCTGGTTGCTGTATTCGGCCATGGTATTGTTAATTCCTTATTTGATTAATCGATTTGGTGGCAAAAATAAGGATTATGGTGAATAGGCATGAAGGATAGGGGATTTTATAAAATTTGGTTTTGCGGGTGGTTTGGCAGTGAGGACATAGTTTTTTTGATAAAGAGCTGGGTTGAAGGAGTTACGGTATGTGGGACACAGGAGGCACAGATTTTTTATTTTATCGTATACCCTATACTCAGCCCACCCATTGGATAAAAAGAGCGATCAAAACTTGAAATATCCTTGTCAACATTTATGGCAAAAAGTGGTGTGAATCCAATTCTAAAAAGTAAGCCGCCTTCTCTTTTTTGAAAGCGATAGCCAACCCGATTGGTTATTAGAAACAAGGATGTATTGTGTAGAGAGTAACTTTCTTCATTTTGAACAAGATAAAAAAAAGTACTTCCCCCCCCCGATTTCAAGATGATGATTATTAGCACCCCAAAGCCCGACAATTTCAATGTTTACACCCGGTCCATGCTCTGGATTTTCAATTTTCGGGACATATGTAAACCCGATTCTTCCGGCCAATGAACTCCTCTCTTTCACTAAAAGTAATCTGTCATAATTCAAAGAGTAAAGTAGTATAGCAGTTCCGAAAGCTTCAAAATAAAATGAATTTCTAGAAACATCGTTTTGTCTCGACTGAGAAAATGCTGTTGTAAGTGAAAAGGCCAAAAACATTAGGATTAGATTTCTTGTTTTCATAGGTGAGTGGGTTATATAACGGCTATCTATTTCAAAAAAGTAACGCATACACATTCAGAAAAGTATTTATGGATATAACTTTGTTAGTCGATTACCCAGAACCAAAATCTCTTGAGCTTTTGAATGGAAATTTTCTTGGGTTGGTTTCGGTCTGTGAGGGACACAGACCGAGAAGAGGAAAGACTTTACAACTCAGGAATTTGACCTTATGGAAGTGCGCTTGCTATTATTTAATTTTTAGCGTATAGCCGATACTTACACCGCCATAGAGAATAAAGTTTTTCTCAAATTGAACTATATCCTGATCAACGTTAACCGCATACAAAGGAGTTAAGGCCGCTCTGAAAAGAAACCCGCCTTCCTTTTTCTGGAATCTGTACCCAATTCGCGTAGTGAAAAATAGTAGGGAAATGTCTGGATTTGAAAGTGTTTCATCTTTTTTATTGAAGAGATAATAATAAGTACTTCCTGCCCCCAGCTCGAAATGATGATTACTGGAGCCCAGAAGCAGATTCAACTCCGCTAATATTCCAGGCCCCTGATCAGGAGGAGGAGCATAGGTAATTCCGATTCTTCCCACCCATGCACTTTTCTCTTTTTCTTTTAGTATTCGATCATAATTAATAGAGTAGAGAAGTCCATTCCCCAAAACTTCCAAATAAAATGAGTTTCTAGAAGAATTGTTTGGAAGGTACGATTGCGAAAAGGCTGGTGACGATATGCAAAACAAAAAAAGGAGGACTAAGATGTTATTTTTTATCATGATTTTGTGTTTTATTGGCTATCATTTTTTTAAAGTTAATTATTCTTTCAACAACATCAACTTGGGTTGCTTAAATTAAGTCAAGAGTAAATTGCATTTGTTGAGCAGGGCGGTGAAAAGATTGGCTGAGTTATATATTTAGGAATTATTACCCTTAACCGTTAAATTGGTAGCATGCAAAATGTGAATTGTTTTTTTCTTGCTTCGATTTTTTTCTTGAGTTCATTGCCTGGAACTTCTCAACAAATTGCTGATACATTATATAGCCCTGAAATTTTAAATCCAGTTTATAATAAAGGGGCGGGTTCAATTGTCTTAATAGATGAAGCGCATCATAACTTTCATACCCTGAACGGAAGGTTCAGACCCTTTGCCCATGTACTGGAGAAAGACGGTTATGTTGTAAAGGCTTCCGCAGAACCATTTACAGCCTCTCAATTAAGCAACGCTAAAATCCTTGTGATTGCCAATGCATTGGATTCTTCTAACCTTCAGCAATGGAGTTTGCCGAATCCTTCTGCTTTTACGGATACCGAAATCGCAGTTGTGAATGAATGGGTCAAGAATGGCGGCTCACTTTTTCTAATTGCCGATCACATGCCATTCCCGGGAGCGGCAGAGAAGCTAGCCGCATCTTTTGGATTTAAATTTTACAACGGTTTTGCGATGAAAAATGGTGGGCATGATGTCTTTACACTGGGGAATGGGTTAATCGTTAATAAACTCACAAAAGGAAGAAATGAAGCGGAGACGATTACCTCTTTACAAACTTTTACTGGTCAGGCTTTCGAAATCCCCGAAAACGCTCAGCCAGTTGTTGTCCTTAATTCAAAGTATACTTTGAAGATGCCGACTGTCGCGTGGCAATTTACAAAGGACACTCCCGAGATTTCATGTGAAGGACTTGCACAAGGCGCGTACTTAAAGTATGGAAAAGGACGGATTGTAGTATTCGGAGAGGCGGCTATGTTTACTGCACAACTTCAAGGGAAAAACAAAGTTGGAATGAACCTAAAAAGTGCTTCACAAAACTTTCAGTTTTTATTGAATACGATTCATTGGCTGGATGGTATACTTGATTAGTTGATCAGCTTGGCTGTAATAAGCGACTGCGGTTGTAAACTTAAAAAGTTTCTTTTCTGGTCTGTGTCATAACATACTGAAAAATCTTACAGCTTAAAGTCAATTTTTTTATTGCTTAAGTTCTTTGAGAAGGAATGGGTTATCAACATTTAAGCTATTTACCGAATTAGTTGGACTAATCCTTTGTAGCTAGCTTTTTCTCCTTTACAATTGGCAATTGATGCCACCCAATAATAAATCCCAGAAGGAAAATTTCCTCCATCCCATGCAGAATTGTTATTACTAAAATAAATTTGTTTCCCATATCTATTGAAAATCTCGAAAGAAGGAGAAGGATCGTTGGTTATAATCTTAAAAGCATCATTTTTCCCATCACCATTTGCAGTAAAAACATTGGGTACAAACACCGTATCAGCAGGCTGTATCAAAACAAATTTTGTGGAAGACATTGCCTGGCAATTACCTAAATATTCTGTAACAAAGTAATACCCAGTTTGACTAGGTTTTAGTTGATAGTCGGTGCTATTTAAAATGACAGCTTCATCAATATTATTTTCATAGAAATTCCATTCAATTGTTCCTCCAGGATTAGCTACTGCTACAAGGTTGGTTTCATCATCCTGACAAATTTTA
Organism: Cyclobacteriaceae bacterium; assembly: GCA_041746855.1. Classification (GTDB taxonomy): domain Bacteria; phylum Bacteroidota; class Bacteroidia; order Cytophagales; family Cyclobacteriaceae; genus JBGTGG01. Next base: position 4,474 of record JBGTGG010000142.1, read on the forward strand.
AGGCTTGGTTCGTTTGGGAAGATTTTTACTGTAAAGGAATCATTTATATTAATTATTGCTTCTTCAGGACTGCAATAGGTAGTTTCTGTGATAACTTTTACCGAACCGTTTTTATCTGTTTCCATTGAATTTCCTCCCGTCTGGATTGGAGAATAATTCGTCCCGTTCAAACTTTTTTCAAACCACTGAATAGTTGTTGGCAAAACAGGAGTTGAGGTTAAACTAACGGAAGCTTTGCCATCAACGCAGATGTCTCCAGATTTTTCCAACACAGGTTTAAATGGAGCTACGACTTGTCCTGTGACAGCCTCTGAGTAAATACAGCCAATCGTAGAAGTATATGTATAGGTCAACGGATATATACCTGCTGGTTTATTTTTAGGAATAAACTGATTTTCCGAAACGCCATTGCCGGACCATGTTCCACCTTCAGGTGCGGCAATTAATAAAACATTGCTAGTGGAGGTGTTGCAACTTGGTAAAGGTACTTCCAATTGCAATTCGATGTCCTCGTTTTTAATGGTAATGACTGGAGAGAATGAAGAGCACGCAGCATTGGTAGCCTTCACTTGATATTCTCCTCTTTTTGTTGCAATAAAGCTTGGGCTTGTCGCGCCTTGAGATTGAAAAATTTCTGAACTAGTGGCTCTGTAATACCATAGGTAATTTACATCCGGTTGTGATTGGACTTCAAGTGTAATGCCGATGGGATTTGTATTTTGACAAACAAGGTGTTCAGTTGGATTTGGAATTATTGTAAGCGGAGCATCTACTACTTCAATCTTAAGTGTACCTGCATTTGCACAATTAGGTGTTAGATAGGTGATGGTATGTACCCCGGGTCCCGCCACCGTTGGACTAAAAGTTCCAAGGTTAGCGTCTACTATTCCCGTACCACTCCATGAACCCTGAAATGGATACCCTAGTAATTCAAAAGTATTTTCCGAAAGACACACGGGTGGAACAAGTTTCACAATAGGAGGGGTAGGCACCATATAAACCGAGCCCGAAATTTTGCCAGTTTCCAAGTCTTCAATTGGTGCCCCCATGAAAAAATCCGTTTCATCTAAATGAACGGCCATTCCGAAATAATCCTTTACAAATGAATCGCCAGTGAAATCCGCAAGCCAAGTAGTTTCTTTCCAATAATAGTCGGTTGCCTGAAAGATTGATGCCTTTCCAGGTTTGTTTATTGCGAGACCATCTTTACCAAAGTCATTTAATGGAGATCCGACAATTAGGGTGTTTTGCAATGCAGCGAGGGAGTATCCAAAAAGGCCACTGGGTTCCTTAACATGAGGAACAACTTTGGCGGACTCTGTTCTTGATGACCAGGATTCTGCCGGGAGCTTGGCATACACATACACTGCGCCAACATCCCAAATGCCTTCGTAATCCTTGGCTGGTGCCGAAATAAAAATAGTGCCATTTGATATCCAATTCGAAAAACCAAATCTTGCTCCGTTTGATATCCAATAACTAAAATCCGGTGCAATTTTC
>JBGTGG010000143.1:0-77159 GCA_041746855.1 Cyclobacteriaceae bacterium
CGGAAAACTCAGGTAGCGGTACATCCTTCCGCTGCGAACATACCGTTGAAACCGAACGTCACCCGTGATCGCGCCTGTGCCTTCTATCCTTGCAATACTGGCGGTCTGATCATCTGTAGAAACCAAAGTAAGAAATCCATTTGCCTGTAGTGTTCCGTTCAGCATCTTCACCGACTCTGTCACGAACAGTGAATCCTGAATGATGAGCGCACCACCCGTGAGGTTAGCGGTTACGGTCGATACATGATCAAGCAACGGTTTTGTATAAAGATAGGAGTTGGAAGATGACTGTGAGGTAACGGATAAATTGCTGTTATCAAAAGCTATCCGGCCGGTTTGGTTTTGCGGGTTGATGGCACCAGTGCCCACGATGTTCAAATGATTTTTACCCAGGCCCAGCTCGCTGCCACCTATAATAACTAACCCACCACCTGCGACTGAACCCAACTCCAGTGTTTTGGGTAAGGTGCCCTGTGTAACACTAACAACCGAATTCCCTAAAATAGTGAGTTGATTAAAAACGGCCCTGGTGCCCGACAAGTTAATGGCGTGTGGCTGGCCTGCGGAAAGCGTAAGACTGAATTTGGTGGCAGGATTAAATTCACCATCTTCTTGCAGGGTAAGATTACCTGTAAGTTGGATGTTGCTGGTGTTGTTGGATGCTCCATTTACCGTTACATCATTGCCGATGACCAGGTTGCCGGTGATGATGGTTGCGCCACCACCCAGTGTTTTGGTAGTACCTGCTCCAAGGATTTCCACATGACCGTAAACATGTGCCGGTATGGATGTGGCATTGGCGCCAAAGCGTATGGTAGACGTTGGTGATACAGAACCAAACATTACCGGCTGGCTGGTATTCACATTCACAATGCCATTCCCTTCTACATTGATTACACCCGTAAAGTTGTTGTTCACTGTCATCACCCCACCGTTTCTTACCCACAATGCGGACTCAATGCCACCAATGGTTAATGCTCCGTTTTGCGGTACTGCTTTGTTAACATTAAATACCTGGAAGTTGCCGCTAAATGAACCCGGTGGAGTACCGTTTCCATTCCCGGAAGGATCATTGCCCCAGGAACCCAAAAGGCTTAAGTTTTGTCCAGCCTTTGGATAGTAGTGTTGGAGGATTGGATTGGTAACAGAAAATTTTACACATTTTGTAATGCCATTAGCGGTGTTGGGTGTTGCACACACCACATGTTCGCCTGTGAAAATTTTCCAACCATTTGGTGGGAATATTTCGAACACAGTAATACCATCAGCGTTCCAGCCGCCTACGATTCTTGTAGATTGATGACTGTTCACCCGGAATACTACATCATCGCCAAGACCGAAAAGTGCAGCCCGCACGTTAAAATTATTAGTACCCAAAGTATTATTATTGATGACCTGATCATTAACGAGTGGACCAATACTGGTATTTGTGGCTGCATTAATCAGTGTGAAGCCGGTAATCCGGTTGGCATCAGGTGAACTTAATAAAGTAATTGTGATATCGTCACTGCCAGTTGCACCCTGGTTATCGGTAACGGTAAGCCTGAACTGAAATGTTCCTGCCTGCAGGTTACTTATTTTAAGAATACGGGGATTTGTTTGGTCAAGAGTAAGTGAAGGCGTGCCTTGTATTTGTGTCCACTGAACAGAGGTAATTGAACCATCCGTATCAAAATATTCTGCGGGTAGATAAATGGTACCATCGGCAGTAAGAAATCTTTTGTTGAAACCAAGGCTTACTACTGGTGGAATGTTGGCGATCGCATTCTTAGTAAGAAGAAGCAGCCAATCGTAGACAGGATAGCCGGCAGACAAGTTGTATATCGGATTCCATGTTTCGTTGTGGGTAATAGCATCTAGCAGGGTTACATGGGGCTTTAAGGAGCCTTGAGTAGGGCAATTGTTGATAGCCTGCACCATTAACGTAGCATTCGTATAAGGCAATATCGAGTCATCTGTTCCATGGAAAATCCACATGGGGATGTTTACCAATGAACAGGCTTGCGAAATAATGTCCTCCGATTGATCACTGATGAATTGATTATACGTTCGACCCCCAATGGGAACCATGCCTGCCACCTTTTGGGGATAGGCCGCACTGTATATCATGCACCCCTGGCCGCCAAGGCTTAAACCCATAAAATAAATTTTATCGGGATTAATATTGCGAATGGTTTTTACATATTCAATCACCTCATCCAGGTAATCGGCTGGCCAATCCTGATCAACAAGGGGTACGTCATCATCTCTTTTTAATTGTGGTGACACAACAATAAATGGCCTTGAAGAATCCCATTGCCCTTGATTGATCAGGTATGCTGGAGTTGCATCTGTGAATTGTGTTCTCAAACAGTTGATAGAGGAACACCCTGTAAAAGGATTGGGATTAATCTGCCCTTGTCCGTGCAGGTTAATCAACATGGGAGCGGGAGTATTAACATTGTAACCCGGTGGGGTGTAAATCAAAAATTCTGTACCGTCCGGACTTGTCATAATACCTTGACCGTTTACTATCTGGGTTTGCGCAATTAAGGAAACGGGTACAGCAGCCAGTATGACAAGTAATAAGAATTGGTATAGTAAGTAATTCTTATACACTTATTTTGTGGGGGTTAAATTCATTCCCCCTAATCCAACTATTGAAGGAAGGGCAAGGGGGTCGGGAATAAAATTAACAAATTCTATCCTGCATTCAAATAACTTGAGCCGGTTGATGTGCCGGCTCAATGTTTATTTATCTGTATGCTATCATAGATTACTCAAACTTCAGTATCACTTTACGTTGTAGCACCGCATTGCCTTGCCTGATGAACATAATGTAGACTCCAGGTGCTGTTTCCTGTGATACCTTTAATTTATGTACGCCATTTACTTGTGTTCCTTTTATGGAAGCATCAAAAACGTTACGACCGGTAAGGTCAACAAGTGAAATGGTAGCCTCCAGTGTTGAAGTAGTTTCAACTTTTACATAAAGCTGATCGTACGTGGCCGGGTTCGGGTAAACGTAAACATTGAATCCATTGTGGAGTGGGTTATCTGTTGAGGTAATCAGGTACTCAATCGGATCCGAAATCTTCGAGCAACCGCCACTTGACACCAGCACTGTATATTGTCCTTCTTCTATCGGTTTATAACTGTAGTCATACGCATCCAGCGGTTCGTTGTCTTTGTACCATTGCATAAAGGTTCCGAACGGGATATCGTTCACCACCTCCAGTACGTCTCCATCAAATTCAATCATCGGCATAGGTATCGCGTTGATCTCCACATACGTAGTAGTTTTCTCTCCTTCACAACCGTTCACTACGGCCGCTACTTCAAAACGGGTGGTACTGGTGATGGGATCGGAAAGCCAGCTTGCACTGGTTTGCTCTTTGAGCCATACACCATCCTTATACCAGCGCAAACTGTTTTCCGGATTGGATTCGGCTTTCAGGGTTACTTGTGCGCCATCGCAAAGCGAATAGTAGTTTTGATCAACAGAGACTGTAGGTGCCGGTGTGTAGGTAAATTCAAGTGGTGTGTCGGACAACATTTCGTTGCTGCATCCACTAAAGCCTGTACGGACAACGAGGCTGTTCGCTCCGGTTTGCAATGCACTTACAGGCACGTTAAGCGCTACGCTGCCATCATCACCCACCATAATTTCAGATAATGGGGTTTCGTCATTTTGGAGTGAGGCATAGTAAAATACCCCCTTCTCCGTATTGGTGAGTTGAATAGAAGCCGAAGTTCCACCGCACACATTCTCAATAGCCGCAATTGCATTTTTCTGAATGCCAGGCCGATGCAACGTAAGGGTAAACCTGCCAACACCATAACTCGCAGCATCGGTGGTTACTGCAAAATTATAGTGATCACTTCCTGTCATCGACAGTGTGCTGTTGGTGAAGTGATCGGTAAGTTCTACAGCCCCTACACCCACCATGTTTTCTATGTTCTCGAAGAAAAGTGAGTACGCACCGGGCGCAACGTCTTCAATACTCAACGGCACAACTTTTTCGCAGAAGCTATCGGACAGTTTGTTGAAAACAAGATTAACATCTTCAGTTGAGCGGGAACTAAGATTGAGAATACCGTTCTTAAGCTTCATGCCATCTGCTTCTGGTTCGTAGGCATCGATATAATTTTCACCAATGATAACATAGGCCTCGTCTTCCTTTGAACCGTTTGATAGCTTCACTGCAATACTATTGACATGAGTTCCGCCTTCGCGATAGAAAGAGGAAGAGTTGGTGCGTTTAGCTTGTTCATGCACTGTCATAGTAGCTGCACCCGTAGTTTGAATCCAGAAGGCCTGACCGGGAGAAATTATTCCATCATTTTGACCATTGGTACCTTGATTAGTGCTGGCATCCCATGTTCTGAACACTAAAGGACCGCTCGTATTGTCTGGTATATGCATGATAGGCGAAACACCAGAACGTGACCAATCTGAAGCTAGGTTGTTCCATTGAATAGCAGAAGCATAGGGATTACCCACTAAATTCCAACCATCACCTTGACCATTGTTAGCAGCAGGATTGCCGGTGCCGGGTGTAAGCAGTGATGTGTATGATACACTTCCCTGGTAGGGTTGGCCGGTCATGGTAAGGGTAAGCGGGCTGTTGCCGTTGTAATTAAAAATGGAATACCCGCGACCTTGCTGGAAGGTTACGGTGTTGTTGCTTCCCGTGTGCGGGTAATGCTTGTAACCACCATCATTTTCTACGTAGTAAAACATAGAAGGTGATTGTGAACCACTGGTACCTATAAACGGTCCGGTAATCGGCATATGTACCTGCCAGTTGGCTACCGTCATATTGGCCACTGCGGAGGACATGTACCGGTATTGCCGGGCAGCACTTACCCAACGTTCAACTTTTGCCGCACCGGTAATGCTACCATTGCTTTCTATCTCCTGCAGGTAGGCTGTTTTTGCTTCCGTAGAAACAAGGGTGATGTTTCCGTCAGAATTAACCTCTCCGGCATTTATTTTTAAACCATCAGTAATCCTTAACGGAGACTGGATCATCAAATCTCCCGAGCCGCTGAATGTGGTGGTAACCATGCCGGCTGTATTCAATGCATTATCCAAATACAGATTGGAATTTTGCGTGCTGCTGCTGTTCAGGGTTAGGTTGCTGCCGTTAATGGCGAGCCTGCCGGTTTCACCAGCAGGGTTAATACTGGCTGCATTCTTCATCACCAAATGGTTGTTGCCCAGGTTCAGTGTGGTTCCATTCGCTAACGAAAGCCCGCCACCATTTGGCGAGCCAATGTTAATAGTTACCGCGCTGCCTCCGTTCAAAAAGTTGGCTGTTGTCCCGGCAGTGGTTGAGATTTTATACAAATCCAGCGGACCGCTAACGGTTAACACTTGTGTACCAGTTTTTGCCAACACCAAATCAAGTGCATTGTCGGTGGCTACTACGGCTGGTGTGCCGGCTAATGTAATATCACCGTGTACCGTAACCCGTGAAGCATTGGAAGGTACACCTTTTAATGCAATGCCGGATGTGGCGGTAAGGTTGCCCATAATGGTGATTTCCCCTTCTTCAAAGTTTTTATTGCCCGTTCCGGAAAGGTTTACATCACCATAAGTGCCGGCAGGGATGTAGGTGTAGGTATTGAAATTGATTGTACTGCTAGGGGAGATACTCAAAAACTCAGGGGCAGTGGAATGGTTCAGGTTAACGACACCTGTGCCCTGTACTTCAATTTTGGCTGAAATGGTATTATCTACATTGAGTGTAGTACCCGCGGGCACAATTAGTTTTGATACACTGCCGCCAATCGTAAGTGAGCCACCCAATCCGGTGCTTGGGCGGGTAACCATATAGATCTGCCCGTTATGTGAGAGCGATGCTGGGGAAGTACCATTTCCATCAGGTGTATTGGACCACGTGTTAGTTAAGTTAAGCGCACCGTTTGCTTTTGTGTAATACATTTGGCCTATGTTGGTGGTCACCCCCAGCAACGTAGAAGCAGCCGATTTATTCCCGGAAGCATCAAAGGCTTTAACCGTAAAGTTATACAGGGTGCCGGGCTCCAGGCCGGTGGCCATATAGCTGGCAACTGTAGTCGAATCAACTATGGTGTTATTGATCAATATTTCATACCCGGCAACCGCTACGTTATCGGTGGAGGCTGTCCAGCTAAAAGCAACGTTGGAATACGTTTTACTGATTTCGGTGAGGCCAGCGGGAACAGTAGGCGCTTGGTTATCCGTAGCGGTTGTGGCATCATCTGTATTGCTGAATTCAGAAGTGCCATTGTCATTGATGGATTTAAGTTTGTAAAAATAGGTAGTGCCGGCTAAGACCGTGTTATCAGTAAACGACAAACCTTCCGTACGGTTAATGATGTTGTAGGTACCATCAATAGCAGTTGACCGGTATACCTCAAATTCTACTGGGTCGCCCGCGTAGTCCCATGACAAATCAATGCTGGTCATGCCACTGGCTAACGCTTCGAGATCCGTGGGAGCATCTGGGGGTGAAAGTATTGGAGCCGTTCCTGAGCGTAGCCATGCCGCTGGAATGTTAGCCCATGGGTTGGTATATGAATTCGGCCCAGTTTTCCTTCTATACTGTACTTGCAATGATTGCCCACCGGTGGATTCATTGAACAATACAACAATTCGGTGAAAACCGACTGGTAACTCTACATCGGTGCTGTTCCGCCATTGTGGGCCATGCAACCCATCATTATTGACTACGCGAAACTCAGTTACATCATTCGGGTTGAACCCTCCAATAAATAACATACTCCCATCATCTGAATTTGTACGGAATTGATAGTAGTCATCGTGTCCAGCTTCAGTAATGTTCAGGTATCCATCAAACTTAATTTTATAAAAGTCTTCCTGGGTTGCAATACCCTGTACTCCATTTACAGGTGGGGAAGTAATAGGATTCACATTAAAGTAGGCTATTTTACCTGTAAATTCTGCAGAAGTCCAGTCGATCGGAGGATCATCGTTATTGTTTGCCGATGTAACAGGGTTAAGCGAAGACCATGCGCCTGTGGAATGTTCATAGTACAGTCCGTCAACATACGTGGTACCAATAACCTGGTTGCTGGGGGGTGATAAATTGCCCGCAAGGTCTTCCGTTTGTACGGTAATCGCAAAAGTAGCATTAATGGCCAATCCGTCAATGGTATAGGTTGTGGATGGTGAATTGGTAAATACCGAACTGCCTCCGTAATTCACTTTGTATTGTTTTATGCCCGTATCATCTGTGCCGGCATCCCACGTAAGCGAGATTGAGTTGATGGTGTTGAAAGTAACTAAAAGATTTTGTGGAGGCGTTGGCAGTGTGCTTTCATTCGGAGTAATTACTACCAGGTTCGTGTTCAGGTCATTGCCAGGCACGTGGTTTGACCGTGCCGTATTGCTGACAGCACGTAGTTTATAGTGGTAGGTGGTGCCAGGGGATAGGTTCGTGTCCAGGTATGAAACGGCATCCTCCGCTGTCAGCGTAACGAAAGTAAAATTCGTTTCACCAGCCATTCTACGCCAAAGCTCAAATCCGGTTTCACTGGGTGAATTGTCAGTCCAACTTAAAAATATGCTGGAAGGAGACTGGGCAACACCGGCAAAATTTCCTGGGAGGGTAATAGAAGTAGGTGGTGTATTAAACGTTACCGCTACGGGAGCAGAACTTAAACTTTGACAACCGCTGATTTCCGCATTCTTTAAGGTATAAATACCGGGCTGATCGCTTTTACGTTGGATCATGGATAGGGTGTCCTGAATAGCATTGAACTGATCATCAAAGGTTCTGTCTGGCGTAAAAAGCACACCTTCTTTATACCAATAGTACTTTTCATTGTTCTCGCTGGATCTTAACACGACCTTATCATCATTGTTGATAGTAGGAAAAACAGTTGACCCTAATGCTTGAATGCTGGGTTTGACAGGTGTAACCTCTGTAACCACCACCGGATCGGACCACCGGTTCCAGTCGCTTTCACTGGGGTTTGCTACCCGGCTAAAACGCGCCCGATAAGTACCTGGTAACGCGGCTAGATAACTATGAGAATTGGCACCGGGGATTATTACGCCATCCTTTTCCCATTGATAGGCAAAAAAGCCCTGGGATAGGATAAGTTCAGCAGCCGCACCTGAAGTACCGCATATCTCAGGCTTTCCAAATTTAACGTGGATGTTTGATTTATCTTTTCCACGCATCCAACTAAAGAAATCCGGGTCGCCATACGCGTTATTCCACACGCCATGACCCAAGGAGGGATAAAGCGTGTAGCGAACCTCCATTCCATTGTTACGGAAATCCTGAATTCGTGTTTGGGTTGCTGCGGGCGTTGGATTTCCATCGGTTCCTCCCTGAAAAATCCATTGGGGTATAGTAACTAAATAAGGATATATTCCATAATTCCGAATATCAGCATCATTTACTGCCGACATAGGCAGGATGGCGCTGAATAACCATGGGGCAGTTCGTATCACTCTATAGGCACCAGCCCCACCATCGGAAAGCCCGTGGATGTAGATTTTATTTGGATCAATGTTATATTGCTGAATCAGCAAGCGGATGATGCGCACCACGTTTTCGGCCCCATTGGGTTCCTGCCAGCCTACTAAATTCTGCGGAAAAAGTACAAAGCCTGGGAAGGCGTTTGCGGGCATGGCCGGGTCATTGGGTTCCATACCAGTCGGTGTGTTGGTAAGCACAGCCGTTTGATGTCTTCCTCCACCATGGAGCAAATTATGATCGTTGTTCAACAGCCGTAAAACTCCGGTACGGCATACATCGGCAGTGGTGGTACCTTCAAAGTCTAAACCGCTAACAGTAAAAGCATTAGCTGAGACTAATGTAACAGTTCTTGTACCGTTGTAAGCAGGAACCGATGAATTAAGAATTGCTACTTGATGATTATTGCTAAATAAGTGAGGCTCCGATGTAGTAAAACGGGTGCCTCCCGCTACACTTTCTGCAGAAATAATTCTATAAGTACCTGCTTGCGGATTATTATCGTTAGGGTTCCAGTTATTGTTAGCCCAATATCCTGCGTTGCCCCGCTCACCAAGCCCGTGTATCATTACAATCAAGGGGTAGCCACCCTCAACACTCGGATTTGTAGGGTGGTTTTTTGGAAATAACAAGCGGTAATTCATTAGAAATTTATTGGTCCAAACTGTTTCTTCCCTTAATTGCCCTTGGGTATAATTGGTGGAATTAAATCCAGCCATACTGTAATAGCTATCGGTGAGCACCCCGTTGTTCTTGCGGAAACTGAATGTCTTGTCTTCAAGGAGCTTGAATGTCCTTTCCCCATCATCTAAGCGAATATCAACTGTTACACCTGTACCGGAAGTGAGTGGACCCGCACCTCTGGTTCCATCATTTTTATAATGGAAGTATTCCCAAGAAGGATCAATCTGCGAATAGGCGAGATTGCAAAAGGAGGTGAAAACGGAAATGAAAACGACAATTCTAGCCAACAATTTCATAAACATGTGTCATTACGATTAAAGCGCCTTACTAATATACTGCAAAGGTGATAAAAGTGACTTGTAGATGCGTACTTTTTACAATATTTTCTTAACAAAAAGAAGCCCCTGAAAAGGTGAAGATGGGTATTGCTTTACCCAAACCCCTTTGTAGGCAAAAATTCCTACCTTTTTCGCGTGTAAGGTTTTAAATCCGCATAGCCAAAAAGCCATCAATGTTGATGAAGCATTCCCCATTGACAGAAAAATCAGTTGTGTATTTTTTTTCGTACGCGAACTAAATACTATCGTTGTACTTTCGCAGTAAAATACACGTAACGGAATGTCTCAACAGCCCCTCATCAGTGTTTTCATGTTAGCCTATAACCATGAAAAGTATATTTCCCAGGCGATACAAAGCATTCTTGATCAAAAAACGGATATAGCGTTTGAATTGGTTATTGGCGAAGACTGCTCAACCGATAACACCCGCGCCATTATTCTTGACTTTCAGCAGCGCTACCCACAGATCATCAGGGTCATTGAAAACACTACCAACGTAGGCATGCATGAAAATTTTCTGCGCACGCTCTTTAGCTGTACCGGAAAGTACCTGTGCATTTGCGAGGGAGATGATTACTGGGAGCATCCTGATAAATTAAACATTCAGTATCAATTCATGGAGTCACACCCTGAATATGTTTTAGTGTGTGGCAATCACAAACGATATATTGATAATGAAAAGCGATTTGAGCGGGGCGATGCAGTTTCCGTAAGCGATCACGACATCAGTTTTGAAAAGCTTTCGCGTTTCAATTGCATTACCACGGCCACCATCATGTTCCGCAATGTATTGAAGCGCTCCGATTTTGGCGATGATTTTTATTCTATTATCAGTTGCGACTGGTACCTGTACATGAAGTTGCTTAACCACGGTAAAATCAGGTTTATAAACCATGTGTTTGCCGTGTACCGGATCAATGATGGAAGTATAAACGGAAGGACCAACCGGCTGGCCATCGCGAAAAAAGAAATGGATTTTTTGAAGTTGGTAAAAACAGGAAGTTTGCTTGCGTTAAACGATAGCAGCACAGAAAAACTTGAGACGTCCATCATCTTTAAACATTATGATTTAGCCAGCGCCCATGCCTTGAACAGAAACCGGAAAGAGGCTATCGGGTTGTGCTTATATGCCTTTAAAAATAAGCCTTTGAGCAAAGACGGGTTCGTTCAATTGGTCAAAACATCTATCCAGATTATCAGTCCGGGTTTGTTTCAGGCGCTTCGAAGAGTAAAACGCAAAGTAGTGATGGCGGAATAGCGTCATTCACGTCATTGTGCAATGGGAAATTGACTTTAAGATGACTTCTATATTAGATAATATCAAAACTAACCATAATTTTGAGGTTGAGCATTTCGATGCATACGTATTCATATATTTAGTACACCATGATTCCTGTAACCAAGCCATTCCTTCCGCCACAACACGAGTACCAAAAATACCTGGATGGAATCTGGCAACGCAATTGGTTGACCAATAATGGTCCGTTGGTAAACGAGTTGGAGTTAAAACTAAAGGAATACCTGAAGGTTAATCACCTGCTTTTTTTAACCAATGGAACCATTGCCATTCAGCTTGCCATTAAGGCGCTGGATTTAAAAGGCGAGATCATTACCACGCCCTTTTCATACGTGGCCACTACCAGCAGTATTGTATGGGAAGGATGTAAACCCGTGTTTGTTGACATTGACAAGGATACGCTCAATCTCGACCCAAGAAAAATTGAAGCGGCCATAACGGCCAACACTTCTGCTATTATGGCCACGCATGTGTACGGCAATCCATGCGATATAGAATCCATTAATGCCATTGCTGTAAAGCACAATTTGAAAGTAATTTATGATGCAGCCCATGCCTTTGGTACAACATACAAGGGCAAGTCGGTTTTCGAATTTGGTGATATCAGCACCGCAAGTTTTCATTCCACTAAACTATTTCATACAATAGAAGGCGGAGCAGTAATTACAAAGTCACCGGAACTATTAAAGCGGTTGGCCTATATGAGGAACTTTGGTCATGATGGACCGGAGAAATTTGCTGAAGTAGGGATCAATGGAAAGAATTCTGAATTTCATGCAGCCATGGGGTTGGTAAATCTTTCATACATTGAGGCCATTCGCAACGCTAGAAAAGTGCAAAGCGAGTATTACGATAAGGTGCTGAAAAACCTGAAGTGTCAGAAGCCGACCATCGAGAAAGAAGCTACTTTTAATTATGCTTATTACGCAGTGGTAATGCCAACCGAAGAAATTGCCCTGCGGATGGTGGAAGAGTTAAACCGAAATTTGATTTACCCGCGCAGGTACTTTTTCCCTTCCCTCGATGAATTGCCGTATTTAGACAGGGCGGAATTGTCAATAACCCGATCCGTGTGCAACAGGGTATTGTGCCTGCCGTTGTACCATACGCTTACCTATGAAGAAATTGACTTTATAGCGCGGATCATGTTGAGGGTTCAAAATAACTGAATGTGTTAGTAGCCGGAGCCAGCAGACACGCAAAGGAAGTACTTGATATACTGCATGCACAGCATCAAGCAGATGATCTGCGATTCTTTGATGATGTGAATGTGAATGGGCCGAACCTTTTTTACGAGCGTTTTCCAATCGTTCATAGTATTCATGATCTCCTAGATATTTTTAAACAAGATAATCGATTCATTTTAGGATTAGGCGGTGTGCAGGCAAGGGCTGTGGTGGCAAAAAAATTAGTGAAAGCCGGTGGGCGTTTGCATTCACTTATTGCGGACTCTGCACGCATTGGTCATTTTGAAGTTACGATTGGGGCAGGTGTTAACATCATGGAGTTTGTGTTGATAAGCAGTAGCGTGGTGATTGGGGAGGGAAGTCTTATCAATGCATTCGCAGCCATTCATCACGATGTTAAGGTAGGTGCGTATTGTGAAATTTCTCCCCGGGCTACTTTACTAGGCGGAGCCTCTGTTGGTGATTTTAGCAGTGTCGGAAGTGGCGCAAGTATTCTCCCGAATATAAGCGTTGGAAGAAATGTGGTGATTGGAGCGGGAAGTGTGGTAACCCATGATGTTCCTGATCACTGTATGGTGGTGGGGGTTCCTGGGAAGGTGATCAAAAAGATTTCTCCACCTATTTCTTAGTATTATTCCAAGGACGATTGATGAAGGTAAAAGGTATTTATTTTTCTCAAAGTGAAACGGATCTGCAACAAGGCGTACGCAAACTATTCACGATTTCTTATTGGTTGGTGTCTCTGCGGTTTTTGGGCTAAAGAAGTATATTCATGTTTATTTATATTTTAAATTTCAATTAAGGGCGATAAACTATTAGAAGCTATTATGAAAAATTCAAAGAATGTACTTGTGTTCTTTATTTCCTTCCTTATTCTACTGTGGAATCCACTAACATTCTATCTGTATTACTCAACGCATGAAGTATATGAATCAAAAATACTGAAGCTGATTTTTTGGATAATACCCATTGTTGGGATTCTTATCATACTATACGTTAAGCGACAGAAAAGTTTATCGCAAAAGTTGGAAGGTTTAGTTTTCAATAGTTCCTATGTCGGGATAATCCTTGGTTTCTTGATACTGGTTAATTTTTTAATAGGAGTATTCACTTCGCCCGACAACAGTGATAACAAGAAGGTGGTGAAAAATGAAGGATTGATTTTTAAACCCAATTCTGCAGCCGTTTATTCAACGGTTGAATTCAACTACACCGCAGAAATCAATAGTTTAGGTCTACGAAACAGGGAGGTACAAGTTGAAAAGGACAACGACACGTTTAGGATTTTATGTTTTGGCGACAGCTGGACGTTTGGCTGGGGTGTAAACATCGAACATAGTTGGCCCATGCAACTGGAGAATTATTTTAAAGAAAATGGGTATACCAAAGTGGAGGTTATTAACTGCGGACAAGGTGGGCAGTTTACATCAACCTACAAGGAATTTATTTCAAAGGCTGTACCGTTATTGAAACCCGATTTAGTGTTAGTGGGTGTTCTTCAACTCGATGACCTGGCGCAATTATTTGAGAATAAATTACTCACTGAAGCAAAAGGCGATAGAAATTTATTACGGTCTTTTTTAATGGCTTCTTTTGGCAACTATTTAAAACTAGTGGGTCCGAAAGATGACAACATAATTGATATCAAAGCAGTATGGGAAGATAATAACAGGGGCTTACTAAAAGACTTTAAAGGTCTGCGTCAATTACGCTTCACCACGCTATCGGATACTGTTCAGACGTTGTTCAAAACCGGAAACCTGAACCCCGGATTACTAAACAACTACATAGATTTTCCGGATCGGGTAACAATTTTTAATAACCCCAATCATCCGGCTACCATAGATGCTATTCAAAAAATGAACAATGATTTTAAGGAGATGAAGGAGATATGCAAAGCAAATGAAGCAGCGTTGATGTTCATCAATTTACCGATGAATTACTTTACTGGTCATAATGTTGAAAGAATGCCCTCAGACATTTTGAATGATTATTTCATGGAAAATAATGGTATTGATTCCATTTATTCCTCCATCGCAAAAAATAATCTGATTCCATATTTTGAACTAACGCAGCATTTCAAAGACCTTACAGAAAAGGACAAGTATTTTTATAAATATGATGGCCATCCGAATGAGCAGGGATATCGTGAAATTGCCGTTACTATTGGTAAGCATTTAATCGAGAATCAATTCGTCAATTAGAAAACCAACCGTTGTTGAACCAGTGGGCATGGAGATCGCGGATCAATACCACGATTACAAGTAATCATAAAGCATATCTGGATAACGTGCTACGGAATAATCTTGATGTTATTTACAAGGAGCATGCCTGAAGGGGCACGACATAAGCAATTTAAAATATTTCCCATTTGGACTTTTACTATGTCGCGCGGGATTACCGGCTTGTTCAGTAAACAGGCTTCGTCATGCTTACACTTTTTCTATCCTTGGAGAGCAAGGTGTTTAGAATTGAACATGGATATACATCGTAACACTATGTAACACTATTCTATAGGAAGAACCCACGCTTCTTTGAAAGTAAACCGGTTAATTGTCCGGATTTCATCTCTCATCCGTTTCGCTTCATCAAGGTCTGCAGTGGCCTTTCCGACATACACGAAATGGTAATTATTGGCCGGGTATTCTCCGATGTTGGCGGTATAACCGGCTCTGGACAAATCTCTCACAAAACTTTCCGCATTACGCTGAGAGGAGAATACACCCACAATTACGTAGTAAAGCGTTTGTGATTCAGGTTGTGGCTGTACTTCTTCCGGTTGTTTTTCTTCAACAGGAGGAACAGGTGTTGGTTTGACTTCTTCAACGGGTGGCTGCACTGGTTCTTGTACCGGCTCTTCTTCAATTACCGGTTCCTGAACGGGCTCCTCTATTGGTAAAGGGGTAGTGGTGGTTCGTGTTGGTCGGGTTACTTGCTTCTTGCCCAGGCGCACACTTACGTGTACCTCGTGCGATCCGGTGCCAAAACCCTCTACAACATCGGGGGCAAATTCGTAGGCATACCCCACCTTTATTTTTTCTTTAAGAGAGAAACCAAAGAAAGCAGCGGGCCCGTAATCCTGTCTGTAGGAACCACCTGCCCATAGCAGGTTATTAATTTTTAGAACACCCATTACTTCAAATTGATTTTCTCGAATTTCGTTTGTTCTGTATATGAAGTAGGGTTCAAATGCGAGCCGGTCACTGAGATTGAAATTGTAACTAATGGATGAGAAAGTATTTTTCAGCGCATTAAATTCCGGGGTATTAAAAGTATTTTCCGAGATAGCGTTGGTGGTGAAAAGGTTGGGCAGGGCAAATCCTAATTTCAGGTTATTTAATTGGTAATGCATACCGAACTGTCCAGCGAGGTTTGAAGTATTCACGTTTGTTAAAGAGGGGTCAGTAGGGTCGTCCACTTTGCTTAAGTCAACCCGGCTCATAGAATATCCCATTGACAAACCAAACCCGATTTTATGATTGACTTCCGTGCTTCTACCTAAATATACATGGTAAGCAAAGGAAGCAAGTCCTGTATTGGTTTGGAGCACCCCGGCCTGGTCATTATACAGGTTAATGGCCCAACCCATTTTATAATTAATCGGCATTTGCAGGTTTGCGGTAAGGGTAGTTGGAGCACCCTCAAATTGAGCCCATTGCTTACGGAAGTTTAGGTTTAATTCACTATAGCCATTAGGGGCAATAAAGGAAGGGTTGAACAAATAAGGATTTAGAAAATAGTGATTATAAACCATGTTTTGTTGAGCCATTACCTGGCTTGCCACAACCTGAAAAAGAATGAAAACTAATAGGGTCCTTAAAAATGTCATGAAAGTTTATCGGATTAAGGTTACCGAACCATTAATGGGCTTCTTATCGGGACAACGAATAACGTAAAAATAAACACCCTCAGGAAGTAAGGAGCCATTAAAAGTTCCATCCCATTCGGTGGCGTATCCTATTGATGAAAATACTTTTTGGCCCTGACGGTTAAAGACCTCTACAGTGCCGTCAACCAAAAGGTCGGCATTGTTAATGCGCCATGTTTCCGTACTGATATCTCCTTTACCATCTGGCGAGAAGGTATTAAAGGGTTTCACATTTAGACTTTCTTCCTGTACCTGTAGGTTTACGACATCGCTTGCGGTTAGTCCTTCCCCATCAGTGACACTTACAGTGAATTGATACATCCCGGGGATAAGATCAGTAAGTTCTAAAAAGAGCGTATCATGTGGATCGATCGTTACTACATTTCCTCCGGTTTGAGTCCATAAATAGGAAGAAATAATTCCATCAGGGTCAAAGGCTTCTGCTATAATCTTAATTGAATTTTCAGGAAGTTGTATACTACGGTCTCCCCCTGCATCAACCACAGGAGGCAGATTGGATGCAGCTGCGGAAAAAACGCTAACGGCAGCATTATCAGAATTGGTTAGTCCTTCATCATCCGTGGCTGTTAATTGGAATACATAATTCCCTTCAACTAAATCACTAAGCGATAATGTAGTAGTTGTGTTTCCTGCCATGGTTACGGTAGGTCCTGAAAGTTTTGTCCAAAGAACAGCGGCAATGGTTCCATCATCGGTAGTAGTACCGGTTAGCACAGCGGTGTTTGTTGGTAATACAACATTGATATTGATGCCGGCATTAACAACTGGGGCAAGGTTCGTTGTGGCAGGCAAAACCGTTACCAGAACCTGCCCAGAGCCGGTAGCCCCGAGATTGTCTGTAACGGTTAACATGAATTGATAGGTACCCTCAACCATATTCGTAACGGTTAGCGAAGCAGTATTTTCATTGACAAGGGTGCAGGAGGGTCCACTTAATTTTGCCCAATTATATGCAGCAATGGTGCCATCAGGATCATTACCTGTACCGTTAAGTATTACACTGTTGGTAGGAAGTTTTATTGTCTGATTTGCACCGGCATTGGCAAAGGGGGATTGATTTGCCGTTGCCGCATTTACGGTTACCCGGGCTTCATCAGACCCCGTTGATGATTGATCATCTGTTGCTGTAAACCTGAATATATACACCCCTTCAACAAGGTTATTTACGGTAAGCAAAGTAGTAGTAGCATTAACTAATACGGCACCTGCCGGTCCGCTCACCTGTGTCCAAGCGCGACTCACGATTGTTCCATCCGGATCACTGGCGCTGCCCGAAAGCTGAACGGTGTTAATTGGAAGAAAAATTGTCCTATCGGGTCCTGCGCTAACGATCGGAGATTGATTAACCGAAGTAGGATTTACGGTAATGGTCATATCATCGGTAGCCGTAGCTCCATCGTTATCGGTTACTTGTAATCTGAAGGTGTAAACGCCTTCCACCAGATTGGAAACGGAAAGGGTGGGGTTGGTTAATGCTCCCAGCGTAACGGTTGGACCGGAAACTTTTGCCCATAAATACGAAGCTATGGAGCCATCGGCATCGCTACCAGACCCGTTGATATTTGCACTATTGGTGGGTAATGTTATCGTTAAATTTGGTCCGGCATTCGCAATGGGAGGCTGATTGACGGTTGCCGCATTTACAGTAATGGTGACATCGTCCGTGCTGGTTGCTCCATCATCATCGGTGACTATTAATCGAAAAACATAAACACCTTCTACCATATCAGCAATGGAGAGTGTAGCGTTGTTAGTATTGGTCAGGGTGGCTGTTGGTCCACTTTGCTTCGTCCATAGATAGGAAACCACGATACCATCAGCATCACTACCGGAGCCAAACAGGGTGATGCTATTGGCTGGTAACGTTATTACCTGATCGGGTCCCGCAAATGCCTGTGGGGGTTGATTGATTGCTGCGGGCAATACGGTTACTGTCACCTGAGCTAATGCTGTTAGACCTTCATTATCGGTGACCGTAAGCCGGAATACATAAATGCCCTCTACCATGTTGCTGACAGAGGTAGTAGGAAAATTTGCATTGGTTAAAGTGGCAGCAGGTCCACTTACCTGGCTCCATAAGTAAGATGCAATTGACCCATCGGGATCCGAGCCTGTACCAATAAGGTTGGTTGAGTTGACTGGAAGGGTTAGTGTTTGATTTGCACCCGCAGAAGCAACCGGAGGCTGATTAACCACCGCTGGATTAACGGTAAGGGTAACATTATTGGAGCCGGTTGCCCCATCATTATCGGTTACGGTTAAGCGGAAAATATAGATACCATCAGAAGGTACTTGCACTGTTAAAGTTGCCGTATTGGCATTGGTGAGCGTGGCTGCCGTGCCACTTATTTGCACCCAGGTGTAACTGACTATGGTGCCATCTGGGTCAACGCCTGAACCGTTAAAGTTGGTGGAGTTAGTAGGCAGGGTAATGGATTTATTCGGGCCGGCATTTGCTGTGGGTGATTGATTGGTAGCTGATTGTACCACAACATCCACTTCGTCAAATGCAGTTGCCCCATCATTATCGGTAGCGGTAATTCTAAAGGTATAGGTTCCCTGAATAAGATTACTTGCCGTTAACGAAGCAGTTGTTGCCCCGCTCAAGGTTGGACTCCCGGGGCCTGAAACGTTGGTCCATAAGTAGGAATCTACGGTGCCATCCGAATCCGATGCTACTGCATTCAGAATAACTGTTGAAGTGGGCAATGTTATGGTTTGGTCTGCAGGCGCATTGATTACGGGTGGTTGATTTCCAGCAAAAACAAAAACGGTAACCTCATCACTTGCTGTAGCTCCTAGATTATCAGTTACGGTGATGCGAAACACATATGTGCCTTCCTCCAAGTCGTTTAATGAAAAGTTTGCTGTCGTATTTCCTGTGCCTGAGAATGTTGGTCCACTGATTTTCAGCCATTGGTAGGAGGCAATTGAACCATCAGGGTCGCTTGCTGTCGCCTGAAGGATTGTACTATTACTTGGCAGGGTGAGGGTTACATCTGATCCGGCATTCACAACCGGGGATTGATTGATAGCCGCAGGTAAAACTGTCAACGTCATTTGATCTATACCTGTTGCCCCTTGGTTATCAGTTACGGTTAATAGGAATACATAGCTTCCTTCTATAAGCCCTGAAGCTGTCAGGTTAGCAGTGGTTTGATTTGAAAGCGTGGCTGCGGGTCCACTTTGTTTTGTCCAACTATAGGTTGCAATCGTGCCGTCAGCATCAGTTCCGGATCCATTGATGACAATTGTATTGGTGGGTAAGGTTATGGACCGGTCGGGTCCGGCATTGGCTTGGGGAGGTACATTTACCGGAGCTGCATTTACAGTTACGGTAACATCATCAAAGCCTGTTGCCCCATTATTATCTGTTACGGTAAGCCGAAACGTATAGACACCTTGTGCCAAATTACTAACCGACACTGTTGCAGAAGTGGCATTTGTTAATGTTGCTGTTCCTGGTCCGTTAACCTGCGTCCATAAATATCCAGTTACGGAACCATCGGGATCAGACCCAGATCCAATTATATTTATTGAGTTGGTTGGAAGTGTGAGTGTAATATTAGCCCCTGCATTGGCAGTAGGAGATTGGTTTGTGCCAACAACATTAACGGTAGCTTCTTCAAATGCTGTTGCACCACTATTGTCCGTTACAGTAAGTCGCACAACATAGGTACCTGCAACTAGGTTTGACATGGTTAAACTCTGCGTAGTGGCGTTGGTCAGGGTAGCCGTTGGTCCACTTACTTTTGTCCACTGGTATGCAGCAACCCAACCATCCGCATCACTTCCCCATCCATTTAAGGTAACTGAGTTTGTAGGAAGGTTAATGGTTTTATTGCCCCCCGTATGTGCCGTGGGGGGTTGATTAACTACTGCTGCATTGACGGTAACGATAACATCATCAGATCCGGTAGCTCCAAAATTATCGGTAACGGTAAGCCTGAAAACATAAATTCCCGCTACAAGACCACTCAAACTTACGGTGGATGTTGTTGAACCCCCTAGTGTGGCAGCAGGGCCACTGACTTTTGTCCAGAGGTAAGACGAAATGGAGCCGTCCGGGTCGGATCCACTTCCCACGAGATTAAGGGAATTTGTTGGTAAAGTAATCGTTCTATCAGCGCCCGCATTCGCCACTGGATTTTGGTTACCACTAAAAACCGAAATTTTTACATCATCAGAACCAGTCTGTGAAGCACTGTTGGTTGCTGTAAGCCTAAACGTGTAAACTCCCTCCACCATATTCGCCAACGAAAGGGTAGGTGTATTTGCATTTGTCATGGTAACAGCAGGCCCACTTACTTTAGTCCATGCGTAGGATGTAATGGATCCTGTGGTGGTTGAGGCTGCACCAGTAACAGTAGTTGAGTTTGTTGGTAGAGAAATGAATTTATCAGCCCCTGCGCTTACTGAGACACCTTGTTTAACCTGCTCCATCAACCATTCGTACAGATTTGGGCTATGTAAAGAATTATCTGTTCGATAAGCATAGTTCCAGGCATCGTGCCATACACCAGGATAGATTGTATAAATAGTTGGAGGAATAATCGCAGGAACGCAAGCATTAATAGCGTTAATCATGTTCGTGGTTCTATAAATAGGAACCACTGAATCTGCATCTCCATGAAATGCCCAAATAGGAATGTTGTTTTGCTGATAGGTGCAGGCCCAGGAAAGGGTGTTATACCCTCCACATATGGGAGCTAAAGCGGCAACCTTTTGAGGAAAGCTTCGCGTATAGTCCCATGCACCCCCACCCCCTAAACTTAAGCCTGTTATATAAATTCTTGTTGGATCAACACGTAGGTAGCTTCTAACGTACTCAACAACCTCATCCATGTACCAGACTGGCCAGGAACCAAAATTGCTTTTCAGTTGAGGGGATATTAGGATAAATGGGAACTTGTATCCTTCAACAACATACCTCGGAGGACCATTGTATGCAACCATGGGAAGATCGGTGGTTCCATTGCCTCTCTCTCCCATACCATGAAAGAAGATTACAATGGGATAATTATTGGAGTTTGAATTATAGTCAGGAGGCAGGTATTCATAAAAGCCGATTTGGCTGGTAGGAGTAATTTTTGCGGTTTGGTTTTGTGCCAGCAAGGGAACTGACATAAATACTACAGCGAACATGGATAATATCCCCTGGGTAAAGCGCAATCTGTTGGACATGATAATAAGCAGGTTTAAAGTTCACGTGTGCATAGCAAACTTCCTAAAAAGCCAAAGTTAAAAGTTATTAAACCTTAAATCTACAATTTTTGCTTTAGGTAAACAATATTGACCCAGGTTTATGAATGTTCGTGCTGAAATGCTGATTTACTCGCCAAAAAGCGTATTGATCTTCTAAATTGAGAGATATCGAGCTTATATAAAACTCCCCCGAGGATACAGAATTCTTTTCACAACCATAATACCTCATTCTATGGGGTAAATGTAATACCCGCTTTATGCAAATTTAATAATGGGTTCAATTTTTAAGTGTGAACCATCAAAAAAAGGGTGGTTTTTGAAACAGTCTTGATTTTGATTTGCTCTTGGGTAGGGAATCGACAAGGGTAAATCCGACTTTGTGACTAAAAATTTACTATTTAAACTTCATTATAATAATCATGATTTCAATGTTTCATGATAAACCCGTTCATATATCTCCATCGTTTTCTCGGCAGCGCGTTTCCATTGAAAATTTTGAACTTGTTTCAGTCCTTCGTCACAATGTTTTTCCAGCAGGTTTGGACTTTCTAATAATTCCAATATGGCATCGCTGATATTTTTCACGTTATAGGGGTCGATCAGTTTAGCTCCATTTCCTGCAATCTCCGGAAGTGCTGATATATTGGAGGTGATGACCGGTACCCCACACGCCATGGCTTCCAGTACAGGCATGCCAAAACCTTCCGATAGAGAGGGGAATAAAAAAAGCTTACTCAACGAGTAAAGATGCACCAAATCATCCTGACTAATATATCCGGGTGAATGAATATGACTGGCAAACTGGGTGGCTCCGGATTTTTTCAGATACTCTAGAATAAACTCTTGTGTTAATCCTGGGGTGACCAGGGGAAGAGGCTTTGGCGACTTCTGGGAATACATTATAAAAGCCTCTAAAACACGCTCAGGGTTTTTTCGGGATGAAGTATTGCCGAGGAAAAGAATAAAGTTATCAGGGAGTCGGTATTTTAACTGAGTTTCTCTAAGGATTTCGCGGTCAGTAGTTTTTATAAATCGTGCGTTAACGCCATTGTGTATTACGTGAATTTTTTTCTCATCGATCTGTAAACGTTCGATCATTCTTTTTTTTTCGTAATGCGATACGGTGATAATAGCTTTACTTTTTTTACATACCCGAGGAACAATAAATCTACGATACAAATTTCCATATCGTTGATAAGGTGAATCGGAATTGGGAATTGGGTCTAGAAAGATAACATCGTGAAGCGTTTGAATAATGGGTTTGCCACAATACAGTGGGGTCGTATTACCGGTGCAATGGAGGATATCAAGGTGTTCATCATTTGCTGCGATGGGGAGAAAAAATTGCTCAAAATCGAAAAATAGTCTTCCTTTAACTGTTCGTACTTTAAATTCCTTGTTATTGTTTAACTGGCCGCTGGCGTCACCTTTTGCCGTTAAAATAACAATTTGATGACTTGTCTTCAAGTTGTACAATTCAGTAATAAGCTCATTGGCTGAGATTTCAATTCCAAATTTTTTTTCTCGAAAAAGACGCTGAACCTCTATACCAATTTTCATTAATTTATTTTTTTAAAAAATCTAATTTCGGTTCCATTTACAGTGTGCCCAAGATTCCAGGAAATCCCTTTCCAATAAGCTTTTAGGTGATCATATTCATTTCTAACGATAAAGCTGATTGTATTTTTCGGAATCGAAATAAAAATCAAAAAAAAGGGCCAGAACAATTTACTTATTCCTGAAACATTTCTTCTCATAAATAGGATCCGGTTCCTGGCCAGATAATATGTTTTTAAAACTGAATTTTTTCCAACGGACAATGATTCTTTATGATAGATGACGGCTTGCGGCTCATAGTAGATTTGGTATCCCGCCTTTTGTATCCGCGAAGACCAATCGAGTTCTTCATAATACAGGAAAAAGATATCTGCGAACATTCCGGTTTTTTCAACAACTTCTTTTTTTAGGAACATGGCCGCTCCATGGGCGTACGGTGTGTATCCTGGACTGTCGTATTGGCCTTTGTCAACTTCAAGATCGCCAATGGAATTATTTCTACCGGTTACTGGATGAATTCTAGTAAAACCAGCGTACTGAATTACATTTGGTTGAAAGAAATATTTTATTTTTGGGCTAACCACACCAATTGAAGTGTCTCTTAAAAACGGTGCCAATAATTTTTCAAGCAAGTCAGGCGTTACTTCAGTGTCATTATTGACTAAAAAAAGATAATCACCATTGGCCGCTTCAATTCCGGTATTATTTCCACCAGTAAATCCCAAATTCCTCTCATTGACGATTAGTTTTACGTCAGGATAATTCTGGTAGATTATTGTAGTTGGATTTTCTTTGGATCCATTATCGACTACTATGATCTCAAAATTTCTATAGGTTAGATTTTTGGTTGATTCAAGAAATTGACACGTTACTTCTGTGCCATTAAAATTTACAGTAATAATTGAAACGAGTGGATTTTCAATGTTCATTCTGGGAAATGGTTGACTCTATTTCTCTTTGTTTATGTTCTGTATGAATGAAGGTCTTAGTTCCATTCCTTGATAGAAATACAGACTGAACTGTCTTAATCACCACAATGGGGAGTGTCATAAGGGCCTTAAGTGTTTTAAGCGATAAGAAATTTTTAGGAGTTGATATTACTAATGCAAGAAAGTAGAGAAACGTTAGAATAGACCAACGAAAAGTAATTTCCGTATTGTTATATACCAAAGTAAAGATCCCACACAGTAAGGCTAAGCTGATCATACTAATGATTCTGGAAGGAAATATGTTTTGAATAACAGCCGAATGAAAAAAGTTTATATTCCCCTTGAAAAGCAGGAGGAGGCTTTTTAATAGATTTTTTCTTAGCACACTATATTGACCAGCGATCCATCTTCTTCGCTGATTTTTGTAGGCCTCGGGCGACTCTACTTTCTCGTCATATACTAGAAGCCCCTTTTGATAAGTGATAAAGTACCCGTTTTCAAGGAGGGCTAGTTGTAAATCCCTGTCTTCAACCACAGAATCAATCTTTGATAATTTTTCCTTCAACAATTTATATGGAAAGGCCATACCTGAACCGATAAGAGCGGATGAAAGCCCCAGTGCGTTGCTGCCTTGACGAAATAGATGGTTATTGATTGCTTCGCTTAAGCCATCGAGCATAGCCATTGGGGTGCTTAAGTTTTTTGCAACACGTTGCGCTTGAATAATCGTGTAGCCCGCATTAAATAGATTATTAATTTCCCGGAGAAAACTTTTTGATAAGATATTATCTGCGTCAGCGATGATAGCAATTTCATATCGCTCATCAAGTTGATTAAAAGCATAATTCAATGAGCGACTTTTCATACTTTTCTCAAACGATACAGGCAAAATAAATGCCCTCGTTGCGCTTAAATTTTTGATGGTTTTTTCCTGTAACGAATCTGCGATGACAATTACATCAAATGCGGAAGTGGGATAGTCAAGCGCCAAAAGCTCCTGGGTTGTGTGTAGGATTACATTATCTTCTTTGTAACTGGGAACGAAAATTGCAATTTTTTTGAAGAGAGGTGTTGCGGGTGCTTCTTTCTTCTTGTAAAAATGCCCTGCAAGGGCAAGAACAAAAACATAAATGGAATTTATCAAAAAGAAAACAAAGAGAAAACTTTCAATCATGTGATAGAAAAATTCAGACTGCCTCTTTCTGAAGCATGGCGGGAATAGTACTAAAAATTATTTTTAGGTCGAGCCAAAAGGAGTTGGTCATGGCGTACTCCATATCCAACTGAATTCTTTCTTCTGGTGACATATTATCTTTCCCACGTTTGGAAATTTGCCATAGCCCGGTAATGCCGGCAGGGGCAAGAAAACGCCAGGCGATTTGGTCTTTTGTTAATTGTTCTGCTTCATATAGGGGCAATGGTCGGTTTCCAACCAACGACATATCGCCTTTCAACACGTTTATGAGTTGCGGGATTTCATCAAGACTGGTCTTTCTTAGAAAGGCACCTAGTTTAGTAACGCGCGGATCATCTTTAATTTTAAAAAATACACCACCACCTTCTTCACTATATTGATTTCGATGCATTAGTTTTTTGATTTCGCTATCGGCCCCAATCCGCATCGTACGGAATTTGTAGAAATCAAAAATTTTATATCCGGTACCTGCCCTTTTAGAGATATAAAAAACAGGCCCTTTTGAATCAAGCTTCACAGCAAGGGCAACTAACAACATAATCGGGGAGAGGAAAAACAGAGCCGCCCCGGAAAGGATAATATCAAAAATCCTTTTATTGCTCCAAACTTTCATCACCGGTGCATCGGAGACGGTGCTTACGGTATGCGGGTTTTTAACGCGATCGTTTTTGTATTCTTTTAATTTTTTTATGAATTCAAGCCGCTTTAAGAAACCGGTTGTCAGTGTACCAAAATAGTAGTCGTCCGCGCCAAGGGTCAAAGCAATATCCTTGGAAGGCTCTTCGTATTTTTTTGTATAAAAAATTAGCGGGATTGCTTTTTGACGGCACTGATCCTTTAATTGCATCAGCCCATCAATCGATAAATCGGTATCGATAAAAACTGCATCCGGGGGATGAAGGCCGAACTCAATTATTGAAAGGGCTTGGTCAAGCGATGCAAATGAATTGTAAATCTGCTCTTGTTCATAGGCAGTTTCAACCGTCACTTCATTGCTGACGCGCACAATATGTTTTAGTGCTTTCCCGTCTTGGGGCCGGGTAAGGGATAAATGAGGGGCTTTTAAACTTGCTTCCATATTATTTGGCTAGCACATTTTGATCACGGTCAGATTTGATGGCCTTCTCAACCTCGTCTAATAATGCTTGTGGTTCAAAAGGTTTTACAAGGTAATTACTTGCTCCTAAATCCAAACATTGCTTTCGTTTTGCGGCATCCTCATATCCCGATAGCATCAATACTGGAATATCTTTGAACAATCCACTTTCCCTTAAATTTTCCAACAGTTCAATACCATCCAGGGACGGCATTTTTACATCGGAAATGATAAGGTCAGGAATATTCCCATCCGAAAGCCATGCCCAGGCCTCCATTCCATTATTCATTACGACTACTTCATACTTGCTATGCAAAATTTTCTCTAAAAGCCAGCACAAAGGACTGTCATCTTCAATGACCAATACCTTCTTCATGGTACAAAAGTTTAAATACCCAACAAAAAAATGCTGCTCTAAAGATCGAGATTGATTAAAGACGGGATCTTTAAAGCCAACTGTTAATAGACAATTCAAAATTAATTAAATTTTTGACTCTTATGTAACCCAAGTATTGAAATTATCTAAAAAGAAGGGTAATAGCCAGTAATTTTTATAGTTTTTGTTTCCTTTCCACAAGAAGATGTTCTAACATTTTACCGGAATCGATTGTGATTTGAACTGCTCAATGTTGGTTGCTTTTGCTAGTTTTGCGCTTTCCATCCAGAACAACTAAACATTAAGTCCGGATTAAATGGCTAACTCTCGCTCTTCTAATATTAAAAATGTACTGATTTTAGGCGCTACATCCGATGTAGCAAAAGCACTCGCTATTGAATATTCCAAGGTGGGAAATTCAATTTTACTGGCTGCCCGGTCTGTTAGTCGACTTGACTCTTTGAAAAGTGACCTCGCCATTAAATACCAAAACAAAGTTGAGTTGGTAGAGTTTGATGCTTCCTTGCCTGCTACGCATCAGCAATTTTATGACAACTTACTTGTGAAACCAGATGTGGTGGTTTGCCTTTTCGGGTTCCTCGGAGGGATACCTGAAGACCGCAGTTGGAAGGCAACAGAAGAAATCCTCATGGTCAATTTTGTAGGTTGTGTTTCCATTCTGAACATTGTTGCCAAGGATTTCGCAAAACGTGGCGAAGGGGTTATTGTGGGGGTAAGCTCTGTAGCAGGGGAGCGCGGAAGACAAAGCAATTATATTTATGGGAGTGCGAAAGCAGGTTTCACCGCTTACTTGTCAGGATTGCGAAACCAACTGTTCCCACTCGGGGTCCATGTGGTGAGTGTTATTCCGGGTTTTATCAAGACCAAGATGTTGCAAGGGTTGAAAACGCCAGCACCATTAACGGCCACACCAGAGCAAGTTGCCAAATCAATCGTAAAAGCTGTAGAGAAAAAGAAGAATGTGGTGTATGTGCTGTGGTTTTGGAAATGGATTATGCTGATTATCAAAACCATTCCTGAAGGGATATTCAAAAAACTGAAACTTTAAATAATTACTTCCTTTTGATTTTATCATTCACCGTTTCAATCTCTTTGACATAACGGATTTTTTTTGGTGCATGATATTTGGGCAACCGGAGTTTCATTTCAGCGATAAACTGTTTTTGTAAATTGGTTTTAAGTTTCGGTTCCTCCATGGTGAGTACAACACTTTCACCAAGTCGTTGATCAGGCGCTCCATGAATGTAAAACCGATTTTGTATCGATAACTGATCAGCGATTTTTAGAATGATGCCTTCTGTTTGTTCGGGTATAATCTTAACGCCACCGGAATTGATCACATTATCAAATCGCCCACGCCAGTTGAAGCGATTTTCTTCTTCAATTTTCACAAGATCATTCGTAATGATTTCCTTTTTCAAAAAGGGTGCTTTTATAACCAGACAACCTCTGTTATCTAAGGAGATTTTTATTGATGGCAAAACATGGAAAGAGTTTTCTGAAAATGGGCTAATCCTTTTCAAT
This sequence comes from Cyclobacteriaceae bacterium, assembly GCA_041746855.1. Taxonomy (GTDB): domain Bacteria; phylum Bacteroidota; class Bacteroidia; order Cytophagales; family Cyclobacteriaceae; genus JBGTGG01. The sequence goes on from JBGTGG010000143.1 coordinate 27,776, forward strand.
GCAATGTGGGAAAAGGTTTCTGTCATGCCGTAGGTTGCAAATATATTTGTTTTGCTTCTGCTTAAAGCAATTGCATTCTCATGGGACAGTGGTGCGCCACCAATCAGTATGTGCTCAATATTCCTTAACTGTTGGAATGTTTTTCTTGAATGTAAGAATGTTTGAATCTGCAAAGGTACAAAAGCTGCAAGTGTATAATCAGTTGAAAGTTTGTGGTTTTTGGTAAGACTTGCTGGTTCGTATGCTTCGATTCTCATGCTGTTTACCATGGCCCGCACCAACATCATCTTTCCACCAATGTATTCGGGGTTGATACAAAGCAATATTTTCCCGCCTCGTTTAATCGATAATGCCTGAAGGGTAAGCGTTGCACTGTGTGTTAGTTGCTTTCGGGATGCACCAATTTTTTTTGGAGTACCCGTTGACCCGCTTGTTTTGAGTGTGAATTTTTCTTGCCCGTTCAACCAACTCCTGATAAAAGATAAAGTTGAAAGCTCAAAAGCCGTGGTGCCAATTGTGGTTCCATCAATTATTTCCTGAACAGGAATCCTTTTTCCATTAAGTAAAATAGTTTTGTGCGGGTATTCCATTTCTACTATGGAAACTGCGGGAACTGCATGAAATCCGGATCACGCTTTTCAATAAAGGCATTCTTTCCTTCCTTCGCTTCTTCCGTTAAGTAGTAAAGCAAAGTTGCATTTCCTGCCAGCTCCTGGATTCCTGCTTGTCCATCTAATTCTGCATTGAAAGAACACTTCAGCATCCGCAAAGCAATCGGACTTTTCTGGGCAATTTTTCTTGACCACTCCACATATGCATCTTCCAACATTTCCAATGGAACAACTTTATTCACAAGCCCCATGTCCAGCGCTTCCTGTGCATCGTATTGATCACATAAAAACCAAATTTCCCGAGCTTTCTTCTGGCCGACAATGCGTGCGAGGTACGATGCACCAAATCCACCATCAAAACTTCCAACCTTTGGACCAGTTTGACCAAACCGTGCATTCTCAGCGGCAATGGTTAAATCACAAACTACGTGGAGTACGTGCCCACCACCAATTGCCCAGCCCGCTACTGCCGCAATAACAGGTTTAGGAATGGAGCGGATTAGTTTTTGTAAGTCCAATACATTCAAGCGTGGAACGGTGTCTTCACCTACATAACCACCATGTCCGCGAACACTTTGATCGCCACCACTGCAAAATGCTTTTCCGCCTTCTCCCGTTAACACCACTACTCGAATGGTTGTGTCTTCCCGGCAAATCTCCATCGCATTGATCATTTCTTTGACCGTAAGCGGGGTGAACGCATTGTGTACCTCCGGACGATTGATACTAATGCGTGCGATGCCTTCAAATTTTTGAAAGAGGATTTCTTTATATTCTTTGATGGTTTTCCAGTCGTTCTTAAGATTCATATGTTTATTTTTTTCTGATTATGGTCATATGGAATGCCCCAATAACCAGTCCGTTTGACGGAAAGCATTTACTTGGGCATTTCATAATGTTGCTTTATTTTCTTTTTGTATTTATCAAATATCGTTTTGCACGTATCTGCATCGGATTCAAATTCTAAAATTTTAGTTCTTCCGTCTATTGTAAAAAAATCAGCGAGTAGATTTTTTATTTTTCTAGTATTATCCAAAAGTAAATGATCGAAATCAAACTCCTGGCAAAGGTACTTTGCATTAAGCTTTTGCTCGGTAACAAAATAGGGATTCGCTTCCGGTAACGAGGCCGGACCATCAATCATTTTGAAAATTGCTCCACCATGATTGTTCAACAACAAGATCCGTAAATTGGGAAGTGGATAGTTATGCCAGAATGCATTTCGGTCATAGAAGAAAGCAACATCACCAGTAATCAGAATATTTAATTGGTCACCAAAAAGTGTGTGGCCTACTGCGGTACTGGTGGCGCCATCAATGCCACTGGTGCCCCTATTTGAAAAAACTTTAATGCCATTTTTCTCAGCCGAAAGGCCAATGAAATTTGCGTAACGAACACTCATGCTACTGGCAAGGTGCAGATTAGCTTGTTGTGGTAATCCTTTCATCACCTCGTTTACCAATTCGAATTCCCCAAAGGGTTGGTGAGGAAAGAATTCATGCGTAGCCCGTATAGTTTTTCGTTCTTCTGCGTTCCATAGTTGCTTGTAATTGATTTGCTTTTGTTTTTCGAAATCAGTTTTTGGGGCAAGGGTATTGATAAACGAAAACATGTTTTCCGGTGTAGCGCGAATAATCCTGGTGATGGATTGAAAAACATCCGCAACATTTCCATCAGGCTGAATGTGCCAGTGTTCTCTTGCTTTATTATTTCTTAAATAGTTTTTTAAGTGTTTTGATAAAACTGATTTTCCTAACGTGATCAGCAGGTCAGGCTTAAGTCCTTCTTTAATTTCTTCACTGGCGACACCAAGAAAAGAATCAGCATGTGCTATGCTTTCATCAAGGGTGTGAAGGTTGGAAATGATTTCCCCGATGATAGGGATGTTTAATTGATTAGATGTAGTGGAAAGAATTCTCGACAATGAAATGGAATGGTCGGCTTGACCGGATACCACAAGCACTTTATTGAAATTTGTCCACTCTTTTTCGAGTTCTTTTTTTACTTCATCACCCAGTTCATATGTATTCGGAATATCTTCAATACACCGCGGAGCGAGGCTGAAAATAATATCTTCTTCAGGTGCCGGGTAAAAAGGTTCTCGGAAAGGAACATTGATATGGACCGGTCCGGCTGGATATTGCGAGGCCAAATTAATGGCTTCGTTCACTACGCGATTGATCATCCATACATCATCAATATGTTCGTAATGTTGTGGAAGTTGATACGATTTCTTTACGTGGTTTCGATAGAGTTCTTGTTGATGGATGGTTTGTCCATCTTGCTGACCGACCCATTCCACGGGCCGATCGGCAGTGAATATGATCAACGGAACCTGTTGAAAATATGCTTCCGCAATTGCCGGAGCAAAATTATAGGCAGCTGTTCCGGAGGTGCATACCAACGCAACCGGACGCTTTTCCGCTTGTGCCATTCCTAATGCAATGAAGCCAGCGCTGCGCTCGTCACTAAAAGTCTTACACGCTAATTTTTGATTGCGGGTGAACGCGAGTGTCAGCGGTGCACAACGCGAACCGGGACACAACACTACATTGCGAATTTCTTTTCGGGCACAGATTTCTACGATATCGTAAATTGGCTGAAAACTCATCGTGTAAGTACTTGCAATAGGGTGTTCATTTTCAACTCTGTTTCTTCCCATTCTTTTTCAGGGTCTGAATCTTTTGTAATGCCCGCCCCTGCATAGATGATTGCTTCTTCTTTAAGGAGTTGGAGACAGCGCAGGTTGACAAATAAATTGGTTTGATTTTGAAAATTGACAGCGCCTAGATATCCGGAATAAAATTCCCGATCATAGCCTTCGTTTTCAATTATAAATGGGAATGCGTTTTCAAGGGGCATTCCACACACTGCTGAAGTCGGGTGGAGCAACTCCAGCATGACCGAGCCGAGTTGCGGAAAATTTGTTGCCCGCATATCAACGATAAGGTCCGTATTAAGGTGAAGAATGTTTCCTGCAATTACTGTCTGGGGGCCGTGCTCTTCAAACTCCCGCAAGCGGATTTTTTTGAAGCAGTTGATGATGTAGCGGCTCACCAGTGCTTGTTCTTCAATTTCTTTTTGAGTCCATGCAACATCTTTACTATTGGTGCCCGGTTTCAGTGGCTGTGATCCTGCCAATGCTACTGTTTTAAACTGATCACCATTAATGTTAACCAGGATTTCCGGGGATGCTCCCAGCCACGTACCCACATTGTGGATGCTGACCAGGGAGATAAACGCATTCGGATAGGCAGTCGCTAATTTTTGGAATGCTTCGATCGGATCAAAGGAATCGTCAAGATTAATTTTTTTGATGCGCGACACGACCACTTTTTCAAAATCATTTTCTTCGATTGCCGAAATACTTTTTTCAACAAGGCTTCTATAATCAACACTTGAATGAGCGGATGGACCGGAGTTGTTGTAATTTATTTTTGGTCGAGAATTTTTTTTCGATTGGTTTTGAAGCCACCCGGTGTTCTCGTGTTGATCGTAGTTTGAAGAAACCAATTCATTTTCTTCAAAAGAGAAGACAAAGTCACCTTTTAGAAAAATCCGCGCGCGCGATTTATCAAAAGGGGCAAACAAAAAACCGGTAGCCAGTTCTTCCAATGTTTTTTCATTCGGGATTTTTTCAGCAGTGGTAGAAACAAGGGCATGAAAAGTAGTGGTATTCGGAAGTCGCCACAAAGCGGTGGAAAAACCATTATCAATTGCAGAATAAAAAATATCCTGAAACCATTCGTATTGTGTTTTGGTCGTAAGGTCGGAGGCAGTACTATTCATCAACTACTATTTCTTTATTTCCAGTATTGCCATGGTAATGCGACTGATGCAAATCGGATTATCCTGTTCATCACGAATGCGGATTTCCCACACATGGGTTTGTTTTCCAATATGGATAGGGGAGGTCCTGCCGATTACATACCCGCTTTTTGCTCCTTTCAAATGATTAGCGTTTATCTCAAGCCCCACACAAAAAAATTTTGATCGGTCAATCACACAATACGCAGCAATACTGCCCATCGTTTCTGCCAGCGCAACCGAAGCTCCACCGTGCAACAATCCCATCGGTTGTTGGGTTCGGTGATCAACGGGCATTTTTGCTTCGAGGTAATCTTCACCAACTTTCGTAAACTCAATTCCAATGTGCCCGCCCATCGTGTTGGGCATCGATCGGTTCAGGTGTTCAACGGTCAATTCAGGTGGAAAAACAGCCATTTTTGAAGATTTTGTTGAAAAGGAACAACAATGAAGTATTTCCCTATTTTTGCGCCCAAAATACTTCAAAATTGGTCACGAAAAAAATATATCTGATCCGTCATGGACAAACGGATTTCAACAAACAAGGCATTGTTCAAGGTAGTGGTGTGGATAGTCGGTTGAATGCCGTGGGCATTGCGCAAGCGACTGCTTTTTTTGAGACGTATGGTTCGATAGCATTTGACAAAGTGTATACTTCAGCTTTGAAACGTACGCATGAATCGGTGGATCTATTTATAAAAAAAGGTACCCGACATGAAGCGCTTGAAGGGTTGAATGAAATAAACTGGGGCAACAAAGAAGGGCAGCGAATTTCAATTCAGGACGATGCACGCTACTTCGAGATGTTGGAAAGATGGAGGAAGGGTGAAACCGGATTACGGATTGAAGGTGGTGAAAGTCCCGATGATGTTTTGTCAAGATTGATTCCTGCTTGGAACCACATCATGAACAAACCAGAGGAAGAAAAAATTTTGGTTTGTGCGCACGGACGCGTGATGCGTGTTTTACTTTGCCATATTTTGAATTATCCACTTCATAGTATGGATTTGTTTGAGCACAGCAACTTGTGTTTGTATGAATTGAATTACTCGGGCTCCATGTTCCGGGTTGAAAAATTCAACAACGCTGATCACTTGCGGTCTTTTAATTGATCCAGTGCCGAGCGGGCTTTGCTATCGATACTATTTTTGTATTCGTGTTTTTTATAACTCAGTGCTTTCTTAAAATATAGCGTTGCATTTTTGGGATCGTTTTTGTCTTCGTAAATATAGCCAAGCTGCAGGCAGGAGTTCGGTGCAAAATACGTTTGAAGGTCATCGCTCCTTAAAATAGTTTTTTTGTAAAATTCAATCGAAGCTTCGGGATTCCCCATTTTGTGTAGAAGCCTGGCATTCCGATAGTAAAATTCCACACTATCTTTTTTGGATTTTAAATCGCTGGGCGAAACTGTTTGGATCACCGCTGAGGCTTGATCATAATATCCACCATCGGTGAAATACCGGATTTTGGTCAATTTACGATTTCGTGATTCACGGGTTTGTAAACTGCGTGCGGCATATTTATCCGCTTCTGTTTCTGACCGCCCAACAGTTTCTGCCTTGGAAAAATAATAGTCAGCTTTTTCGTCAGTGTTGTTTAGCCAATAACAAAGTCCTGTTTTATAATGGGCATCTTTTATATGGTTTTCGCCTTCAAACTTTTTAATGAAGTGTTCGTACGCTGCAATCGCTTCTGGATATTCACCTTTATGAAGATAGACTTCACCTTTCAAATAATGGATAAAGGCCATGTTGAGGGGCAAACCCCGTTGCTCTAATTGCTGAATGTACTCTAGAGCTTTTTCACTTTGTGAATTTTTTACATAAAGCGAGGTTGCCAATAACATTGCAAGGGAAGGAGTCGTTTCTTTTTCCAGCAGGTTTGAAATATGTTGGATGCCTTCAGCAGGTTGTTGGAAGACATATCCTTCCACGAGGCTTTTTAGCAACATGGCTTCAATCGAAAAAATGGAATTGGAGTTTTGTACGGAGGTGAGTTCTTCGATCCCCTTTGCAACATTTCCTTCCATTCGCAACAACGAAAGTATCCAATCATACTTTTCTGGAACAGAGCCAACTAGTACGTTCAATATTCCCGAAGTTTTATTGATGGGTTTAAAATTAGGATGTTTTTTTTTGCATTGCTTTGTAAGCAAATAAGCCTGGCGTAAATCCCATGCGGCATCCAGTTCGTTTCCAAACTTTAAGTGAACGAACGCCCATTGTAATCTGATTTCAGCCTTCAGGAACAAGGCAGAAGCGCTCTGGTCTTTTTCAAATTGTGTTATGCGGTTTTCAGCGCGGCTTTCAAAATCCTGATAGAATTCCGGGTTTTCAGTCAACAACAGTTCAAGGGCTTCGCCATAGGATTGAATGTACGCTTCCTGATACGTACTTTGATTAACAGGTTTTACATTTGTGTAAGCTAAATCCAAAACTTTTCGATACTCTTTTTTTGCCTTGGCAGAAAAATCCCATTGCTGCGCAACAGAAATCAGTGACAATAAAAAAAGGCAAGCTGTTAGGCTCGCCTTTATTATCAATGTTTTGAAAATATTATTTCTTTTCAACTTTTCTTTTTCGTGGCGTAACCGTTTTGGCAGGCTTAGCAACCTTGGGCTTTTCTTCAATCCCCATCGATTCCATATCAACATCCGCCAAAATTCTACCGGAGTGCTCATCAATAACGATTTTTTTCTTCTCCAGGATTTCAGCAATTTTTTGTGGAGGAATCACGATGTTACATCCTTCAGCAGCACCGCGCACTACACGCACAACAGCAAGGCCGTTGGAAAGGCTTACACGTAACCTTTCATAATATTTTAAAAGTTTCTCTTCTATTTTTTTGGTTGCTTTTTCACGCTCCACCATCAACCGTTTTTCTTCTTCCTGACTTTCTGCAAGGATTCCGTCTAATTCGGCTTTCTTTTCATTAAGGTGGTCGGTTCTTTCAGCAATAAGGGCATTGGTTTTATCAATTTCATCTTTTTTGGCTGCGATTTGGTCTTTGGCCTCCTTCATGCGCTTTTCGCAGATTTGGATTTCTAATTCCTGAAGTTCAACTTCTTTTGAAATCGCATCGAATTCGCGGTTGTTACGAACATTCTTTTGCTGTTCGTTGTATTTTTTGATCAGCTTTTCAGCCTCTTTGGCTGCTTCTTTATGTGTTTTTATGGTTTCATCGAAAGCTTTAAGCTCTCCTTCCAAACGCTCAAGGCGGGAGTTATACCCCACCATTTCATCCTCGAGGTCCCTTACTTCATCCGGTAAATCGCCTCTTAATTTCTTTAATTCGTCAAATTTGGTGTCAATGAACTGCAGTTTAACAAGTGCTTCAAGCTTCTGGGCTACTGATTGATTCTCCATTTATTTGTAGTAACTGATTGGATTTGTTGAACTTTTAGAAAAATTGATCGCAAAACTAGGAAATTTTTTGATTAAAACATCCTTTAAGAGTTCTTTCGTATACACTTCACTTTCATAATGGCCAATATCGGCTATCATGATTTTTCCTTCGGCATCAAAAAACTCGTGGTATTTAAAATCGGCTGAAACGAACGCATCAGCACCTATTTTTAAAGCGTCTTTCAATAAGAAGCTGCCTGATCCTCCGCAAACCGCCACTTTTTTAATCGGGCGATCAGGGATTTGAGTATGTCGGATCATGGGTAATTCCATTGCTTCTTTCAAACGCTTCAAAAAATTAATTGGTTCAAGTGGGATTTCCAGTTCACCCACCATTCCAGCACCAACCTCTTGATTTTCATTTACTAACGCTGTTAAGTAGTATGCAACTTCTTCATATGGATGGTGTTTTTTGAGCGCTTTCACAATTACATTTTCAAGATGGGTAGGAACCAATACCTCTATCCGAACCTCCTTTGCTTTTTCAAGGTTGCCAACTTCCCCGGTTTGTGGGCTTGCACCTTCTGTTGGAAGAAATGTGCCCGTTCCTTCGGTTTGGAAACTACAGTTTGAATAATTGCCGATTTGCCCAGCCCCGGCAGCGTAAAGTCCTTCCAATACAGTTTCAAGATTTTCTTTCGGAACAAACGTGACCAGTTTTGAAAGTGTGCCTTTTTTCGGACTGAGGATCGAAAGGTTCAATAAGCCTATTTTTTCACAGATTTTTCGGTTTACGCCTGTTATGATATTGTCGAGATTCGTGTGGATAGCGTAAATGGCAATGTTATTTCGGATGGCACTAATAACGGTTCGCTCTATATAATTACTGCCCGTAAGTTTCTTTAATCCCCTGAAAATAATGGGATGATGGGCGACAATAAGGTTGCAATTCGACTGGATTGCTTCATTAACGATTTCTTCTGTGCAATCCAGCGTTACCAAAATACCTGTTACCGCATCTGTTGGATTTCCCGTAAGGAGGCCGGCATTGTCATAGGATTCTTGTAAGGAGAGCGGGGCCAGCGATTCGAGATAATGGGTCACATCTTTTATCTGCATCAAAACACGGGATTAGTGTTGTTAATTGTATTTTTGCCGAAAATCATAAGCAAAACTACGATTTATTTAATGTTCCTGACCCGGATTCTGCTCTTTCCCTTCGCTGTGCTCTATGATGCGGTCACCGGATTTCGGAATCGGTTATATGATTTGAAGCTGAAGCCTTCGGTTAGTTTTGATATTCCTGTAATCTGTGTTGGGAATTTATCAGTAGGAGGTACCGGAAAAACGCCCGTGATTGAATATTTGATCCGCCTGCTAAATAAAAAACACAGCATTGCAGTCTTAAGCCGGGGGTACAAACGCAAAACAAACGGGTTTCGGATGGCCACTCAGGAGGATAATGCCAGTACGTTAGGCGATGAGCCTTTTCAGCTGTATAAAAAATACGGAAGCCAGGTTAGCGTTGTCGTGGGTGAAGATCGTGCGATGGCCATTCCCTCCATCTTACAAGCGCAGGAAAATGTGGATATCATTTTAATGGACGATGGCTTTCAACACAGGAGGGTAACACCGGGGTTTTTAATATTGTTGACGGATTTCAATAAACCCTTCTATAAAGATTTTCTGCTTCCGGCCGGGCGATTACGTGAATCGCGGAGCAACGCCAGTCGGGCAAATGCAATTGTTGTTACCAAATGCCCGCATGATATTTCAGGTCAATCCATAGAAAATATTAAAAATGAAATTGGACGGTATTCCCAAAAGCCGGTGTTCTTTGCAGCGATTCAGTATGGTAAACTTACACCTTTTGGCAATCAGAGTTTTGAAATTGGCAATAAGGTTTTAGTGGTAACCGGAATTGCAAATCCCACACCTTTGCTTTCTTTTGTAACTGCCAACTATACGTTGGTTGACCATTTGGATTTTCCTGATCATTACGATTTCACACATGAAGATTTAGAAAGAATAAAAAGTTATTACGACAAAGACCCTTCACTAATTATTCTTACCACAGAGAAAGATATGGCAAAACTGACCGATCCGGTTTTTGAAAATTTCACATCTGCACTACCATTTTTTTATTTGCCGATTGAAGTAGAATTTGTAAAAGGTGGTAAGGAATTTGATAAGCTGGTGCTTCAATCTGTTTTAAGGAGTGATGAAGGGTAATCATACGATAGCACAAATAGGATTCATTCTTCTCCTTATCGGGATGTCAGGGATGAAACTTTATGCACAGGAAGAAAACCAAATTCGCAGGGGCTCCTCCATTTTGGATGATAGCACCAAGCAGATTTACGGGCCTACTACTTCACGCTATTTTTATGAAGATGATGTTTTCTTCAACAAGAAGAAGTTTTATTTCATCGATACCGTTATTCGGGATTTCCATCGCTTCCCGTATGTGCAACGATACAATAATCTTTATCAGGATTTAGGAAATATTGGCACCGCCATCAAACCCATTTACTATCAGCCCCCTGAACAAATTGGTGTTCGCTCAGGTTTCCATTCCTATGATTTGTACTGGGATCATGAACGCATCGAATATTATGATACCAAATCGCCTTACACCAATATGAAAGTTATCCTTGGCGGGAAGGGGCGATCAATGACCGACATTGCTTTTAGCAGAAATGTAAATCCACGATGGAATACGGGTTTTAATTTCCGCACCATTTTAATGGACAAACAAGTACAACGATCCGGCCGTGGCGACAGGCATGTGATCGGCACGTATTACGATATCTATACTTCCTATTTTACTGAAGATGAGAAGTATCGTTTGTTTTTCAATTTTCGTAGAAACCACCACCAGGTAGATGAGTATGGCGGCATAGACGTTGGTGTAAATTACGTGATGAGTGATTTTTTTGATACCAACGCGCAACCCAACTTAACAGCCGCAGAGAGTAGGGAGCTTCGTATGAACATTCACTTCAACCACCAGTATTCAATTGCAAAAGAACTACAACTCTACCACACTTTTGATCGTGGGCGCCAGGGGAATCAATTTTTTGATACGCCCTCACTGGCCCCGGCAGGTTTTTATGATTACGTGGAAGTTGATAGTGCCAACACCAGTGACAACGCCAAGCTTGTCACGCTACGCAATGAAGTTGGCATCAAAGGAAATTTAGCTAAGCTTTTCTACAACGGCTACTATGCGATCCGTCATTACGATATGACCTATAAATATGTAAACCTTGATTCCGTTTCGGTGCCTTTAAATGGCTATGAGAATTATTTGGGAGGACGGCTTGCGTTGGATATTGATTCAATCTTTACGCTCACCGGTTGGGCGGAAATAATGGCCAACGGAAATTACAGGATCGAAGGCAACCTGAGCAGTCGCTGGCTGGAGGCTACGCTGAAGCAAAGTCAATATTCACCTTCCTTTTTGCAACAAGCCTATCGTGGTTCGCATGATGTATGGTACAATAATTTTGCTGCCACTGAGTCATCCCAACTTTCGGGGTTCATTCATTACCGTGATCGGGCGGTTTCCATTTCGCCCGGAGTAGCGTTGACACGGTTGAAAAATTATGTTTATTTCAAGTATCGTGAATCCGTTGATGATCAAACCGTTCTTCCGGTGCAGTCTGGTGGTGATCAAATTTTTGCCTCGCCTGAATTGCGTTTCAACGTAAGAGCGGGAAATATTACGCTTCATACCCGAAGTATTTATACTGTTTTCTTAAAGAATGATGATAATGCTATCCGCATCCCTCCTTTGTTTGTCAATGCACAAATAGCCTATAACAATATTCATTTTGGTGGTAGCCTCGAATTGCATACAGGATTTGAAGTTCACTGGCAGTCAACGTACGCAGCCGATGCATATGATTTAGTCACCCAACAGTTTTACCGACAAGATGATTTTAAGGTTCCATCTTTCCCTATTGTGGATGTATTCGTTAATGCAAAGATCAGAAGGGCACGGATATTTTTTAAGTACACCAATTTGATTCAATTGATTACTCAATCGGGATATCTTGCAACACCGGGTTATCCGGGTCAGCGAAATGTATTCGACTTTGGTTTCGATTGGTCTTTTTATGATTGATACATGGAGGCAAAAGGAAAGTTTACATTAGGACTTGAACTACCCACCGATCCGCGTTGGGTGAACATCGCAGAAAAAAGTATCGAGGAGATTTTAGTTGATCACGCGTACTGCGAGCAGAAGGCAGCGTCTTCTTGTATCTCATTGATAATATTGCATCCCGAGCGAACAGAACTGGTGGACACCTTAACACCTATCGTGGCTGAAGAATGGGCGCACTTTGAACGCGTGTTAGAGGAATTGAGAAAGCGAAACTTGGAACTGGGTCGTCCGCGCAAAGATGAATATGTAGAAGGATTAAGCAAACTGGTGCGAAAAGGAGGGAGCCGTGACCAACAATTGTTGGAAAAACTTTTATTAAACGCGTTGATAGAAGCACGTAGTTGTGAGCGATTCAAAATATTATGGAAGCAACTCGCTGATCAGGAGCTTTCAAAATTTTATTATGAATTAATGATTTCTGAAGCTGGCCATTATCGAACGTTCCTTCAGTTGGCAAAATCATATTTACCGGAGGATGTAGTAAACAAGCGTTGGCGCGAGTGGCTGGATGACGAGGCTCAAATCATGCGTCAACTTGAGCCCCGTGGTGACCGTATGCATTAGTTTATTTTTGAACAATAAACCGGACGGATTCCCTTACGCTATTCGTGTTCAACATCAAAACATAAGTACCTGCCGGATGATTGCTAAGCGGAATTGATTCCGTTTGTTTCCCGGCATTCTTCAACCCTAGTTCTTTTTGAGAAATTGTTTTCCCGGTCATATCCAAAATCTGAAAGCCAACATTCGAGGGTTTGGCCAACACATATTCGATGGTGATCTGTTCGGATGCTGGATTAGGAAAAAGTTTAAAGCCATTTGAAAGTTCAGGATTGATGGCAAGTGGTGCTATTTGAATCGTAACATAATTGATAGCCCAGCCCCAGGCAGTTATTGTGTTATTGGTTTTTAATTGTAGCCTGAAGAGGAGGGTGTCATCTACAGAAAACCTTTGGCTTAGGTCGTAAGCCGATTCCCGAAAGAGTGTGGTATTGCCTTGTGTACTTGCGTTAAAAGCAGTCAACCATTCATCATGTTTTGAAGCATCATACCCAACATTCAAAGGGATCCAGGTAATTCCGTCTTTTGTTGCTTCAATAGTAATCGTGTCTTTGCCGGGTTCTGTTATAGCAAGATCGCTTACATACATCATCGGAAAGGTTGCGTTCACCTTAACGGGATGGCGTAAGATGGTTTGATACGTTGTGTTGTTCAAATAATTATGTGAAGTCTGAATACTTTGTCGTTCACTTGACCCCGGAAAACTCCGTAAGGTCATATTCTTTAATGTTGCATCATTGGTATTGTCAAAATAGGTAGCATACGAATTTTCAATGCTAAGAATATCAAGATGCTCAACCAGATATATTTTTGAAGTAGTGGGAGAGCTTCCACTGTATGATCTAAAAGTAAGATCATAATTGTTTGGTGCTAGGCCACTAATCTGAAAAATATATTCCCCTGTTGATAAGTTTTTGTTCATTCCGGAGGAGACACCATTAAAAAGTAACTCTAGAGAATCATAAGGTATGTCAAGCGAAACCTTGGCAACAAACAATTCTTTTGGTGAAGTTCCATGCGTGATGAGTTCAGGCGACTTTAATTCGAGTTGTGGCTGTTCAATGGTAGCAGTCCAGATACCACGACCGTGCGTGGCAATCACAACCTGATCATCTTGTGCTTTCATTTCCCACACAGCAACCTTAGGGAAGTCGTCAATCAATAACCAGGATTGTCCGTTGTCCTGTGATTCAAAAATTCCGATTTCTGTTCCTGCCCAAATGATATCGGTATTATCAGGCCGGACATAAAGAGAGTACACTGCCACATCCGGAAATCCATTTGCGCTCACATCATTATTTCCGAAACCTGAAATGTCTTCCCATGTTTGTCCAAGATTTGTTGTGCGTAAAATCTTTGGGCTTTTCGCAAAAGAGAAAAGGGCGTACGCTGTATTTGGCTCCGTGGGATGGGAGGCGATTCTGGAAATGGACCCTAAACCCGGGTAATTTACGGTTTCGCTAAATGTTTTTCCTCCATCTTTTGAAACATGAAGCTTGCGGGTTCCGCTCATACCGCTTCCTGCCCAAACAATATCGGCATTTGCACGTGAAACCTCTACGTCCATAAATGAAGAAGATCCCCAAAAACTATTGATAGGGACAAGTGTCCACGATTGTCCAAAATTTTCAGAGCGGTACACTCCTTTTGAGGTTAGTGTGAAAATACGATCCGGATAATTTTTAGAATTGGCAAGTTTTGAAATGAATGGTGAGGATTCACTTTGACTATTCGGGCCGATTCCCGATGTTGCAGCAATCCAAGTCGTGCCGCCATTTGTTGACCTTCTGAAATTATTGAATTGTGAACCTCCAATCAGTTTGTTTGGATCAAGGTTGTGCCACAGCACTTCAAAACCATCACCGCCAATTGCAAAAATATAGTTAGACACGCTCGATGCAGGTGTTCCTAAAGATCGCCAGGTCCCGTTATCTTGTGTGCCACCAAAGTATTGGTCTTCTCCTGGCTTTTTGTCCACCCCATAGAACTGGCTGGTGTTATAACCAAAACCAACATATTTCCAATCATCTTGAACTGTACCGGGTGTAGTGGAAACCTTTGATTCGTATATACCTCCATCGTTGGCCAGGAGGATTTTATATGTTTTCTGTGTGGCGTTCATTGGAACAGCCACCATGTTATGTTGATCAGGGTGTACACCTGTTCTTAATGATTGACTGAATTCATTCTTTCTATCAAATTCCCCATAAACATCAGCCGAAGTTTTGGCAGTAGCATTCAATAGGGTTACTGCCGAAAAAGTTATCTCAAAACTTGAAGTGGGTAAATTGCTAGGATTCCAAACACCTCCAGCCGATAAGACAGGCCATAAGAAATACGCTTCGTTAAATTCATGTCCACCAGCACTAGCTATCGATCCGTTTGGAGTAGCCGGATTGTATTCAATATTACTAACATAAATATATTCGCGACTTTGATCGATGGCTGCAGTTCCTTCAGCTGTATTTGAGAGAATTAAATTGAATAATCCATCACGACCCTGATCGCGGAAAGAGGCCATTAATTGTCGGTTGTTGGTAACATCCCAAACTTCAAATGGAACATCCACATAATCCTGATAAGTGTAATCAGCAGCTGCGACTCCCGAAGTTCTATCCGGAGGTACTAAAAACCGATGTGCTTTTTGAGTTCTTCCTGAACCGAATCGGATTTCAACACTAACGTTGCCCATTGAACCAACTGCAACTCTTCCATTATAGTGGGATGCATCAAAGTTTACGAGTGAAAGAAAAGAAGCTGTGTTGTTTTCATTGAAGTCATATTTGGGAACTGTCGTACTTCCTGACCCAAGATTTAATTGGTAAAGGCCAACGCCTCCAAAATAAACGATGTTTTCATTAAAGGGATCACAGAGTATTGTATTGTCATACCATCCCTGGCCACCAAGAAAATCATTTGCAGCGCCATTGATGGATGTGTTTATCAAGGTCCATGTTAATCCTGCATTGTCAGACATATACAGATCAGATCCTGTTCCTGTAAGTGGACCTTCGACTGAAGCAAATATTCGATCAGGTTTAGCAGGCGACACATCGATTTCAATCCTCGCTTCAGGAAACATTCCATCACTCGACATAGTCCAGGAGACGCCACCATCAACTGATTTTAGGACGCCAATTCCATTTCGTGTTGCATACTGAATAGCAAAATTTCCCGGGGTCATTTTCAAGTCCTGAATGCGGCCGGATTCTGAATAAACTTTTGTCCAGGCGGTACCGCCATTCGTAGTTCTGTAAATCCCATTGTTGGTAGCTACCACCACAATATTCGGATCCGTTGGATGCACAATTGCCCTGTTCACATCACTGAAATTGGTTGTTGTGGACAGATGGCTCCAGGTTTGACCTTTGTCTATTGATTTGTACATTCCGTTACCAGCTACTCCACCAATATTGCCAAAACCCTCACCTGTACCGAGATAAATAATACTTGAATTACTTGGAGCCATTGCCAGCACTGTAGTTGCAAGATTTGGCAAGTCGGGTGTTACTTGTAGCCACACAGAACCGGCATTGGTGGTTTTCCATACACCACCGCTTGCTGAACCTACAAACCATGTATTTCGGGTGGGGTCATCCGGATCTACAAGTATACCGCGTGTCCGTCCGGCAACATTTGCAGGGCCGCGTTCTTTCCATTCCAATACGCCATTCGATTGGGTTCGAAATACAGCACGAAAATCAGCTGCTTTTACTTTGGCTTTTTGAAGTTCAACAATACTATTTCCTGCCGGATATCCGGGTTCTGAATCCCCTTCTTTGGTTCGGATGCCTTTGTGGAATAACAAAAATTGTTCGGGGTCATCGTAATGATCTTTTTCTTGTTCTTCGTTCCTAATTTCCAATGACTCTTTCTCTGATTCAGAATCGAAGTGAATACCGGCTCCAACTGTTGCACAAAATAAAAAAGTAAGCGCAATTATTTTTCGTAATGACATCTGCGGTTATTTGGTTTGAGTAGGTATTGAAATGTATTGGATATAATCTTCCATGCTTTTATTTAATTCAATCATGCCGGGCACGTTCAATAATTCAATTGTGGAGTTGTCCTTCCATTTTACATGTCCTGGTCTGAATTTTTTCTCAAGTACAATTTTTTGATTGGACACCTCGATTACCAAAAATTTTATAAGTTCTTGATCAGCGGTTTGTTCCTCCACCACTAACAAATAAGTTTTCTCATTGTTGTAAGAAGTTGTACTAGGATTCGAGATGGAACGCTGGATTACCGTATCCAATGATGTCGAGTCATTTTTTGGGGTTTTACATCCGGAATAGACAAAAGACACTAATACCAGCAGAAAGAGGTACTTTTTGAGAAAAAACATAGGGCAAGTTAAGACAAAAAAATCAGGTCTTTTGCTTTTTCTTCCGGGCAGCCGGAAACAAAATGTTATTCAGGATTAAGCGATATCCGGGGGAGTTGGGATGTTGGTTTAAGTCAGTCGCCTCTTCACCAACCTGGTGTTGATAATCTTCCGGATCGTGCCCACCATAGAATGTCCAAAAGCCTTTTCCGAAAACACCGTGCAAGTATTTTGCTTCTTTAATACTTTTGTTTTCACCCATGATCACAACATCTGGCTTCACCAGATTTTTTTTAAACCCGGTGGTTTGTCCATAAAAACCTTTGATTACCCGTGTGTGGTTTTGGGTGAGCATGGTTGGAACGGGATCCCACTTTGCTGAAAATTCGAAAAGGTTAAAATAATCATTGTCTTGTCGCAATCCACGCTCGCGCGGATTATTGTCAATGTTCGAAAACTCATATTGGTATGGATCGCGCACAAGTGTGAAATCAGTAAATGCAAATGTTTTAGTATAGTCTAACTTTTGTTGTGCGTTGGGATCAGCGGCATCGCCATCGTACATGCGTTCACAAATATCGATTCCTTCGGCTGCCAGTGCTATATCGTATGAGTCAGTAGCAGAACACATGGCAAATAAAAACCCACCTCCGGTTACAAACTCATTGATACGTTTGGCAACAGCCAGTTTTAGTTGCGATACTTTATGGAAACCATTTCGTTTAGCGGTTTCTTCTGCCTCGCGTTGTTGCTCAATATACCAGGGCATGTGGCTAAAGGAACTATAGAATTTCCCATATTGGCCTGTAAAATCTTCATGGTGCAAATGGAGCCAATCGTACTTGGGTAATTTTCCAGCCAGCACCTCGTCATCAAAAATCACATCATACGGAATTTCTGCATAGGTGAGTACCAACGTTACGGCATCATCCCAGGGCTGTTTGGATTTTGGAGTATACACTGCAATTTTTGGATACTTCTCCAATTTCATAATGTCATAATTGACAGCCGGACTACCGATTTCTGAAATAATTTGGTTGGCGTTGGCATCGGAAATAACCTCAAAGCTAACTCCACGAACCACCAGTTCATTTTGAATGGAAGGGTGGTATTTGCACATAAAACTCCCCCCACGGTAATTCAACAGCCAATCTACTTCAACTTCACTTTTCAAAACCCAATAGGCAATTCCATACGCTTTCAGGTGATTGGTCTGCTTTTCATCCATCGGAATAAAGATGTAATTTGCCAGGGCTCCTTTGAAAGCAAATAATAGACAAAACAAAAGGACTGTTCTCATCGTAGTAGTTCCATGGTTACTCCTTCAAAGGTACAACAAAAGGGCTTTTTTTAAGCTTTGAAATATTTTAATGGTTTGGTGTAACTTTAAGGCTCTTAATTCAACGTATTAGCGTATTACTTTCGTTTCAACTATTTGAATGAATTTACTGGAAAATTTTAAAGAGGGGTTGCGGTCGGTTCAGGCCAATTTGCTTAGGTCCGTATTGACCGCATTGATTGTTGCCCTCGGCATCATGTCGTTGGTAGGGATGTTGACCACTGTTGACGGAATCGAAGCTTCTGTGAAAGAAAGCCTTTCTTCCCTGGGCTTCAACACATTTGATATTTATTCCAAAACGTTCAGGCGGGCAAATGCACAGGGCGTAGTTGAAAAATCCTATCCGTTAATAAAACTACAGGAGACACAACGATTTATTGATCTGTATTCTGTTCCTTCTACCATTAGTGTTTCTGCATGGGTTTCCGGTGCGGTTGAAGTTAAGCGATTATCCAAAAAGACCAATCCCAATGTCGCGGTAAGAGGGGTCAACTCTGAATACATGACCATCAAAGCATTGGAGTTTGAACATGGAAGAAATTTCTCCAAACTTGAGATTGATTATGGTACCCCGGTTGTCGTGATTGGCCATACAATTTATACCTCACTTTTTGATGATCGACAAGATCCAATCGGTGAGAAGATTAACTTATTAGGTGCTCAATTCAAGGTTATTGGAGTATTAGTAAAAAAGGGGGATTTCTCTGAAGATAACTATGATAACTCGGTATATATGCCCATTCGGAAAGGAAACCAAATGGCCGATGGCCGGGCATTACGGTATAGCTTGACCATCGGTGTCGACCGGCCCGAAGAGTTTGATTATGCGATGGGGGAAGCAACGGGCTTGATGCGCAAAATCAGAAAAGATCAAATGGGCAATCCTAATTCATTTGAAATTGAAAAGAGCGAAACTTTGGCCGAGAATATGGCAGCCATCACTTCCGGATTACGGATAGCCGGATTTGGCGTTGGGTTTATCACGTTGTTGGGTGCATGTATTGCCTTGATGAATATCATGTTGGTTTCGGTAACCGAGCGCACCCGTGAAGTAGGGGTGCGGAAAGCCCTTGGTGCAACCCCATTGCGGATCCGTCAGCAGTTTGTAATTGAAGCCATTGTGGTTTGTCTTTTAGGGGGTGTGCTCGGCATTATTTTGGGCATCGGAATTGGCAATCTACTGGCCTCCGTCATTGGTGGGAAATTTGTTATTCCCTGGATGTGGATGGGAATTGGGCTAGCGGTTTGCGTTTTTGTTGGATTGATCTCCGGATATTACCCTGCACAAAAAGCCTCGCGTTTAGATCCGATTGATTCACTGCGATTTGAGTAAATCCTTTTAGGAATCATTCTACCTTGTTTTTTTGAGGAACCAGCATCAACTGGTATCTTGCTCGGGTATTTAACCACCTGATTTGAAAACACTCGACCACTTACTGGGCATCGATTATCCGCTCATCGTTGCGCCCATGTTCCTGATCTCCAATACCAAGATGGTCAAAGCAGCACTCGACAAAGGAGTTACTGCTGCATTTCCTGCATTGAACTACCGCTCGGATAAAGAATTACGGGAAGCGATTGCCGATATCCGTTCGTATTCCAATAAGCCTTTTGGTGTCAATCTGATTGTAAACAAATCCAATCCAAAATATAAAGGACAACTTGAAACGCTGTTGGAGTTGAAAGTTGCATTCATTATTACTTCGTTGGGAAATCCAAAGGAAGTAATTGAGCGGTGCCATGAAAAGGGAATAAAAGTTTTTTGTGATGTGGTTGATCTGAAATACGCGAAGAAAGTGGAGGAGTTGGGAGCAGACGGTTTGATCGCGGTAAACGCACAGGCCGGTGGTCATGCAGGTGATATTGAGCCCAAAGAATTGATCACTTTATTAAAAGAAAATTGTAACATACCCATTATCACTGCCGGTGGGATTGCCAAAGGAGATGATCTAAAACGTGCCCTGGATTGGGGCGCTGCAGGTGCGTCTGTTGGTACAATATTTATCGCCTGTGAAGAAGCCGATATAGCACCCGAATACAAACAGGCAATTGTTGAGTATGGCGCGAAAGATATTGTGCGCACCAATAAAATGTCAGGTTCACCATTGACAGTTATCAATACACCGTATGTTCAAAGCATTGGGACAAAAGCAAATTTTTTGGAATGGCTGTACAACAACAATCGGTGGTTAAGGAAGTATGTGAAAATGCTGATTGCCTTGCGGGGAATGAATCAGGTGGAGAAAGCAGCGAAGTCCGCAACGTATAAAACTGTGTGGTGTGCAGGTCCTGCGATCGAACATGTGCATAGCATTTTGCCAATGCGTACTATTCTTGATAATTTTATAAATCAATTTAAGGAAGCCAAATCAAATTAATCTATGACGTCTATTTCTCCTTTCCATCTTGCTATTCCTGTTTCCAACCTGGAAGAATGCAGGGTCTTTTATCGGGAAGTCTTAAAATGCAATGAAGGAAGAAGTGATGCCCACTGGGTCGATTTCGATTTCTTCGGCCATCAATTGGTGATCCATTACAAACCAGCAGAAGAAAAGAGTGAAGAGCATCACAATGCTGTCGATGGGCACGATGTTCCTGTTCCGCATTTTGGTGTTGTGCTTCCCTGGCAAACGTGGGAACAACTGTCAAATGATTTGCGTGCAAAAGGAATAAAATTTGTAATCGAGCCATACATCCGTTTTGAAGGGCAGGTTGGTGAGCAAGGGACCATGTTTTTTTATGATCCTTCCGGAAATGCGCTAGAGTTCAAAGCATTCAAAAACATTGATCAGTTATTTGCAAAATAGGAATGGGTGATGGCCAACAGTCCAATCACATTTAAAACACAAATCGCAAAACTTGAGTACCTGAACACGCGCTATCTGGAAGTGCCAAAAAGGATTGTTACGAAATTGGGCGGAAAACTTTCGGTGCGTTTGAAATGCACAGTTAACAATACTATAGAATTTCAATGTGGATTGATGGCGCTCGGGGAAGGAAGGGCATACATCAGCATCAACGCTACCCGCATGAAGAAATTAAAAGTTCAGGAAGGGGATATCGTTTCGGTTTCGTTGGTGAAAGATGAGAGCAAATACGGAATGGATATTCCTGTGGAGATGCTGGAAATTTTCAAACAAGATTCGGAAGCGAAACGCAGGTTTGATAGGCTCACTCCGGGAAAGCAGCGCTACGTTATCTTTTATGTTGCAGGAGTGAAGAACCCGCAACTTCGCGTTGATCGTGCAATGTTGTTATTAGAAAACCTAAAAAAATTACCGGAAGGAAAAGAGGAATTTAGGGCGATGCTGGGTAAAAATTAATTTGATGATTTTGAAAATGTGTTGATTTAAGAATATTCAATCATTGTCAGGTCTGAAAGTTTGAATCCCAGAGGGATTCAATATTTGTAGCCCCAGATGAAATCTGGGGGGTGTATATAAAATCGTAATTGGAACCACAACGTGGTTCAACAGAGAAATCAATTCAAATATTTTCTATGGAACCCGATTTGATAATCTTCAAATCAACCCATGATCATTGATGTTCAGGTCTCAATAAATCATTCACCGTCTTTACCGGATTGAATGTAATTAACGGAACGTCCACAAAGATGGTAATCCAATCGGCCATGGCGCCATTCCACAATCCGGGAAGTTCCTGCGCTTTTAATTCGCGTCCACTTTTTGATTTGTTGGTGATAAAACCAGTGGAAGGATCAGTGAATTTCAGTAGATCAAATTTCTTTCCGGTATGATCACGTACCCCACAAACCAAATCCACCGGATTGAAATGCGTGGCTTGCTTCATCGCTTTTTGCGCGTTGGTATCTTTAGGGTCAAGTTGAACACTTTCGGCAATCTGCAATGCAGTGGACCCATCACTATTCTGAACCCAAAAAGGTCCACCACCGGGTTCACCCGTATTTTTTACCATGCCGCAAACACGGATCGGGCGGTTTAGTTTTTGTAAAAGAGTATTAGCTTTTTCGGATAGGCTCAGCGCTGTAAAAGTTGAGGGAAGTTTATAGTTTAAATCTTTTTCAAGGAAACGGGTCACCTCTTCTACCAGCTCATTTGTAGGATTTGATAACTGTGAAATGTAATCAAATACCTTCGACTGAAAATCTACCAGTACGCCCGCCAATGCTTTTTTATAAAGTACAGTTGTTTCTTTTATTCTATCGGGAACAACATTGTCGATGTTCTTTATAAAAATGATGTCGGCATCAATTTCATTGAGATTCTCAATCAACGCGCCATGTCCAGCGGGCCTGAAAAGGAGCGAACCATCATCATCAACAAAGGGTTTGTTGTCTGTTGTAACCGCAATTGTATCGGTCGATTTTTTCTGTTGCGAAAATCCAACCTCAAACGTTACCTTAAATTGATCCTCAAAAGTTTGTTGTGCTGCTTGCGAATGCTCTTCGAATAATTTTTGAAATTCAGGAGAAACCGTAAAATGTAATTTTACTATATCGCTTTTTCCTTTTGCATATAAGGCTCCTTCAACAAAATGTTCTTCGAGAGGTGTCCGGGAAGTCTGTTCGTATGCATGAAACTGTAACGCACCTTTTGGTAGTTGGCCATAGTCTAATCCATTTAGCAATCCGTCAATTACTTCCTTTGCATCCGAAAGTGATTTTCCGTTTTCCGTTAAATGATTTTTTAGTGCTTCGTAAAATGCAAAGTCTTTTATATTGATCAAAAATTGCTCTACGGATTTACTGATTTCACCTTCTTCATTTTCAAGAAATTCAAAAAGGTCTTTGAACATCCGGCTGGCGGCACCACTGGCCGGAACAAACTTTACAATCTCAAGCGCCTTGATTTTATTTTCATAAAGTGAAACATACTGCTTTACTTTATCATCCGCTAAAATTAGCACCCCATCATCCGGTGTTGCTGGCCTCACAACCGAAAGAAAAGGGAAGCCATCTATGAAATTTTGTATTTGCTTTTTTACCTGAGCCTCAGTTAAGCCCCATGACGCGATCTGTTTTTGATCGTCAGTATTTAAATTTATCATCCTTCAATTATTAATATGAACAAGTTAATCAGCCTGTAGTTTATTAAAAAGTATTGAACTATATAAACGGTAATAAATGTTACAACTTGGTTATGTAATTTTCTGCTCAAATAAACCTCCTGAAAATGAAACTGTTATTTACTATATTCTCGTGTACCCTCTTTAGTTTTATTTCCTTGGCGCAACGACCTTTACCAGATCCGGTCGAGACCAAGAAAGGAAAGTTGAACATCCAGCCCATATTGCACGGTACTGTGGTCTTTACCTGGGACAATAAAACTGTGTATGTCGACCCTTATGGCGGAGCCGAAGCTTTTAAAGGAATAGCGGCTCCTGATTTGATCCTCATTACTGATATCCATGGTGATCACATGGATTTAAAAACCCTCGCGGCCATTGAAACCCAGAAAGCAACAATAGTTGCACCGAAGGCAGTTGGGGAAAAACTTCCTGATAATCTAAAAAGTAATTTAGTGGTACTTTCAAATGGCCAAACCACCACCCAATTTGATATAAAAATCCACGCCATTCCGATGTATAACTTGCCGGAAAGCCCGGATTCACGCCATACCAAGGGGAGAGGTAATGGCTATGTGTTGACGATGGGCGGAAAACGTATTTATCTCTCTGGTGACACCAGCGACATTCCGGAGATGCGGAAACTCAAAAATATTGATGTCGCTTTCGTTTGCATGAACTTACCGTACACAATGGACATCAATCAGGCAGCTAGTGCAGTGTTGGACTTCAAGCCAACCGTTGTTTACCCCTATCACTACCGTGGACAGGGAGGCTTGAGCGATGTGGAGGCTTTTAAGAAAATGGTCACCGATAAAAACACCAGGATTGAAGTTCGTTTAGCGAATTGGTATCCCCAATACTGATATTGATCATTGTAAGATTGTGGCTAATTCATAACTTTGCAACTCAAAAATTCGAAGTTGTAATTCCTAAAAATGTATGGATTTAAGTTTGCAGATTGATCAGGTTGACCATTCAGATATTACCGTTGAGGAATTTCGTAAAAACTATTTAAATCAAGGGAAACCTTTGTTGATTAAGGGATTTGCCAAAGATTTTCCTGCCGGGGAATTATGGACTTTCGATTACTTCAAAGAAAAGATGGGTGATTTTGAAGTTGGTATTTTTGACAACTCAAAGAAAAGTACTTCAACCTATGTGAAGCCGGATTTGTACATGAAGATTTCAAAGTTTTTGGACATCATCCAGAAGGACGAGGAGACACCCTATCGGATTTTCTTATTCAACATGTTCAAAGAGTTTCCAGAACTGCGAAAAGAGTTTCCCACCCCACCACATGCAAAAGGAATATTGGGTGATTTAGGCCTTGCTTTTTTTGGTGGTAAAAACACCAACGTCCGCGTTCACTTTGATATCGATTGCTCAAGCGTACTCATGACGCAGTTTATAGGCAGAAAACGTGTGGTACTTATTGGGCCGGAATACGAGACCCTTTTTTATAAATTACCTTTCTCTGGTTTTTCGATAGTAGATATTGAGAAACCGGATTATGAGAAATTCCCAGGCTTGAAGTATGTGAAAGGATATGACTTTGTGATGGATCCGGGCGATGCCCTTTTCATGCCCAGTCGCTATTGGCATTACAACACCTACCTCGAAGGAGGCATGGCTGTTTCCTACAGGGTAATTGCCAATCAACCCGTAAGTGTCTACAACGGGGTGATGAATACATCGTTTCGGTTGATGTATGACAAAATGATGGGCAAAGTATTGAAAGATAAATGGGTAGATAGGAAAATAGCAAAAGCTATCGCAAAAGCTGATCGCGAAATACAAAGTTTAGCAATTAAGTGATGTAATTCTGGCTACCGGCAGCAGCTGCTCCCAAATGACCGGATGTGCTGGTGATTTTATTGCAATTTCCCATTCCTTGTTTGTAGGGGTATTGGAGTTTTTGAATTCAGAAGTTACAGGTTTTTAGTTATAAGTTTTTAGGTTTGCCAGGAAACGATCAACTACCCAAATAACCTAACGTTTAGTGTCTATCACTTTATTTCTTTCAGAATATCTCAACAGAATGGTAAGAGCCATCGTCTTTAGTTCCTCCAAATCCATTATTGGAAAATTTGTTTCTTTCGCTTGCTCATCCCAATGCCGCATTTTAATACTTGTTTCAAACAATGCATCATTTTCAAAGTCGGCTGCTTCTTCGGATGTCATTACACCACCCTGGTATTTCAGTGTTTTTTTACTTGCTTCACTCAGGTTGTTTAGGTAGGCAGCATCTTTTAATGTGAGATACCGCTTCGCTTGTACATGGTTCTCAATCAATTTGGCCATTCGCTCAGGAAATCCTTTCTCACGGATAAAATCTGCACCAATTTTCTCATGGCTTTTGATTCCGAATCCACCCATTTCATTGCTACTATTTTTTTCTTCGCAGAGATGACCAATATCATGGAAGAAAGCAGCAAGAACAACTTCGTTATCAAATCCATCAGCAATAGCCAACTGCGCGGATTGTGACATGTGCTCCAATTGTGATACGGGTTCTCCGATATAATCCTCATCACCAAATTTTTGATAGAGATCAAAAATTTCTTCCACTTTTTCTGAAATTGTTTTTTCCATCATTTTTATTTTTTATGAAGGTATAGAAAATAGAAAGGGATTAGTTTACGGAAATGTTAATTCAGTAGATCAGAAATTAAAATAGCCATCATAGAAAAAATGTGTATCCTGCTGGCGAGGGATGTACATTGCATAAATTTTATTGTAATGGAAATAGAACTGGTTGTGTTTGATCTGGCGGGTACCACCGTTAAAGATAATAATGATGTACATCGGATATTGCAATATGCTTTTGCATTAAACAATATCGAGATATCAATCGCAGATGCAAATTCCGTGATGGGAATCCCAAAACCTGTTGCGATAAACAATTTGTTGAACCTGCGATATCATGGTAATGGGCCGATAACCCAAGCATGGATCGAAGATATCCACCACACCTTTGTAAAAGAGATGATTTCATTTTATGAGCACGATCCGCGTGTTGGTGAGAAAGAAGGTGTAACCGATACCTTTCGTGAACTTAGAAACCATGGGATTAAAGTTTTTGTTGATACTGGTTTTGACCGGCCAATTGTGGCTCCGTTACTGGATCGACTTGGGTGGGAGAAAAACAATCTGATTGACGGTAGCGTTACCAGTGATGAAGTAAAGCAAGGCAGACCTTATCCTGATTTAGTATTTAAAGCAATGGGAATGGCAGGTGTAACCGATTCAAAAAAAGTTGCCAAGGTAGGGGACACCGTTTCTGATCTTGAAGAGGGAATAGCTGCCGGTTGTGGATTGGTGATTGGGGTTACTTCCGGTGCGTTTTCGTATGATGAGTTGAACGAGAGTAAACACACACACTTGATTGAAAATATTTCGGAGGTGTTGGAGATTTTGAAAATTTCTTCCGTTAAACTTTAAGTTAGATTACTAAATTGTTACCTTCATGTTAATTTAAGATTAACATGAATGCGGGCGTTGGTTATCATATTCTTTCTTTTCTGGTCGCTTGCTGCTAAGGCAGACTCAAGCGCAATAAAATGGTACAAGGGTTCAGTGGTGCTTGCCACGCAGGAAGTTTATGTTGGTGATTTATACATCGAAAATCAATTTGACATAGTTTTAGTAAAGGAGGATTCGAAAGTCAAAGTACTTCCTGCACATAAAGTACATGCTGTTTACTTCTATGATTCCATCGAAAACATTAACCGCAAGTTTATTTCTGTTCCTGAACAAAGGGAGGCCTATCATTCTTATAGGTTGTATGAGATTGTTTTAAAAGGAGAGGTGAATGTGCTTCGTAGGGAAAAAAGTTTTTCTGATAATCAACGTGAAGAATATAATGCTGATGGGTTTCTCTATTATATTCACTGGAACGAAAGAATTACCACGCTTAGGAGATTTCGGGCTGATATTTTTCCAAAACTAGCTGATTCAAAACCAGCAATAAATGCATATATCCGCGATCAGAAATTGAACAGTAATCTGGAAAGCGATGCCATTCGAATCATTGATTTTTATAATCATCTCGCCAACGATGAGGTTATTGCATCGCGATAGCTGGAACCTCCGGTTTAGACTGATTTTGATATTTAAAATGAAAGTATAGCATTGAACCTAGAATCAATGTGGTTCCAGCGATGGAAATAATATACCCTGAGGAAATAAAGACGGATAACCAACTCAGGTTATGATAGCCAAATTCTTTAAAGAGCACAATGCTTACGCTTCCTAAATAACCAAACGAATCGGCTACGTACATAATGAAACCAACCGTTCCAACATACTGGAAGGATGCAATCAAGCGATCAAAAAATATGCTGTTGAATGGAACATAGGCCATGTAAAGTCCTAAGCCAATCAGGATCATCCATTGTATTGCGTCAAGGATATGCTGTTCAAAGAGTAAGGTTGCAAATCCGATTAACAACATACCGACACCAATGAGGATGTGATTGATCATTAGTGCAAGCTGATTGTTTTTGATCAGCATTAAGCTTCCCATTATAACTAAGACAGCAATCGAAATGGGTATTTCGGTAGTGGTGAAAATTTCAGGAGAGTTTCCATAGCCGAGTGTGGTCCACACTTCAGCAGAAAAATTGTCGCGGAAGTCGCGGAATATGGTGAGTAGAATGTAGCAGAGAACAAAAAGGATAATTCCCGGCAAAAAAGTGGTGATGAATTTTTTGCGTTCATTTTTATCCATCGGCATGCGCTTGGTACGAAGTTCCTCATCCTTCAATGAAGGAGGAGGAACTTTCTCCAGAAGGAACAAAAATACAAGCAGGGGAACAATGAATATACAACATGCGACAAACGGCATCCAGGTTTCGCTCACATTCCAATCGCGGATAAGATATGCACCCGTTGATCGACAAAGCCCTGATGAGAAAATAAAACTTACTGATAAAGCGGCTCCGAGTACTTCTGTCATCCTTCTTCCCTCCAAATACGCAAAGATCATTCCCCACACCATGCCAAGTGGCAAGCCATTCGTGAAAAGGAAAATAATATTGTAGGGAGCAGGCACTAGTCCAAACAACAACCATGAAATACCCGCAATGGCGATCATCAATAAAATTCCCTGGGCTCTTGATTGTGTTTTCAATTCTGAAATTACTTTGATCCCAATAAATTTAGAGAGACCGTACCCTAGGATTTGGGCAATCACCAACCAGGATTTATAATCAATCCCCCAAAACGAAAGCCCTTCGAATGTTGTTGCGGCAAAAGTTTTGCGAAATGCATACACACAGGTGTATAAGCAGAAAGCTGAAAGCGCAGTAAAAATCGTAAACCAAATAGAATGCCTGGTTCGTAACCAACGTGTTATGAAGTGTTCAGAAAGTAAGACCATTGGGAGTGAAGTTGGTTGGTGTCCATTTTCCTTCCTTCAATACAGATAGTTTTCTAAATCCTATTGCATAGAGTAATTCAGCAGTATGTTCGAAACAATTGATAAGATCATCAGGACGATGTGCATCTGAACTCAACGTGATCGGTATATTTCTTTTATGGATTTCATCCAATATACATGGACTTGGATAAGGTGTAATGGATTTGTTTTGATAAAGTCCGCGGGTATTTACTTCTACGATAGTACCCGCTTGTTCGATCACATCCAGCGTCCTTCTGAATTCTTCGCGATACCAGCCATCCGATTCCTCAAAAAGTTTGTTGTTGATATTTTGGATTTTGATTTTATCAAGATGCCCGACCACATCAGGTCTTGCTATTTCAATCATCTCCCGGGTAAGCTCCTGATAATGCCTAACAACATCCTGAATATTGTTTCTGAAAATATTTTCGAAGCCATTTAAAAACGAGCTATGCGATCCGTCTATTTCCCAGGGACTTCCATCTTCATGTGAATTCACAAAATGGATAGACCCGATGGTATAGTCGAGTAGCATTTTAAAATCCTTTGGTGAGATTACACCCGGGATGTAATCGATTTCCATTCCAGCATATATTTCTATTTCTTGATTGCTGGCTTTCAGGAGATTGATTTCATGAATGTATTCAGCAACATGATTGGCATTCATACACCACGTGCAACTAAATGGCAACGGTGCATGCGATGAGAAACCAATGCTATGCATATTAATATTTAATGCCTGCTCAATATAATCGTGTAAGGAACGCTGCCCGTCACAATAGCGACTGTGCGTATGAAAGTTTGACCACATGGCGGGCAATTTCGATTTTTGGTTTTGTAACTAAAACAGCAAACAGTAAGCTTAACAAAAGGATAACCTGGCCACATTGTTCTGCATTTTCTTTACCTTAATCTTTGAAGTACTTTTTAAAACGAAGAAAAATTATGGAACGCTCAGCAGATATCGCCATTGTAGGCGCAGGTATTGTAGGACTTGCACATGCTTACATGGCGCTAAAGAAAGGGTATAAAGTGGTGTTGTTTGAGCGTGATCAATTTGCTGTTGGTGCTTCCATTAGAAACTTTGGATTACTGTGGCCAATCGGTCAAGAACCCGAAATCAATTTGGACCGAGCACTACGGAGTAGGAAACATTGGATGGACATTGCCGCTCAAGCCGGATTTTGGCTCAATCAAAATGGATCTCTTCATGTTGTGTACCACGATGATGAATGGGAAGTATTACAGGAGTTCATGGAATTATACCGCGGAACTGCATTTGAATGTAAACTTTTAAATGCGGACGAAGTACTTGTTAAATCCCCACATGTAAAACGTGAAGGATTAAAAGGAGGACTTTGGAGCGCAACCGAAGGAACCGTTTATTCGCGTGAAGCAGTTCGTAGAATTCCGCAATGGTTGGAAGGGAAGTTCGGATTGATCTTAAAGTTCGGGCATGTTGTTACTTCTATTTCATTACCTACCGTTACCACAGCCAGGGAAACCTGGAAGGTTGATAAAGTATTTGTTTGCAGTGGTGCAGATTTCGAAACCTTGTACCCGGAAGTTTATGATCAGCAACCCGTTTCAAAATGCAAATTACAAATGATAAAAGCGGTTTCGGATCGGAAAATAGAGCTTGGCCCTTCACTCTGTGCCGGGCTTACGCTTCGTCATTATGCAGCCTTTACAAAATGTCCTTCGCTGCGAAAAGTCGATGCGCGCTATGATTTGGAATCATCCGATTATAAAAAGCATGGTGTACATGTGCTGTTGGCGCAAAACGCGCAAGGTGAATTCATTATTGGTGATTCGCATCACTATAGTAAAACGGTTGAGCCTTTTGATTTCGAGGAAGTGAATTCAATTATTCTGGATTACCTACAGTCTTTTGTTGATTTAGGTAAGTTGACCATTACCGAACGATGGAATGGTGTTTATCCTAAAATACAAGGGAACACAAACATGGTGGTTGAACCCGAGCCGGGTGTTACCATTGTAAATGGACTAGGTGGAGCGGGTATGACATTAAGCTTCGGACTTGCTGAAGAGCATATCAATGCTTTGGGATAGTCAACGTCCCTAATATAACATACTGTCAGTGAGTTTATCGAAACCTTTTTGGTTGACTCCGAAACTGCCTTCTATCCTGCTAGCTATCGGGAGGGGCTGATCTATAAAATTGATTTTTTTGTCTTCTAGTGCGGCACCAAAAAATAGATAACCAACATTACCACATTTTCTTTTGACCGATTGATGGGCAAATGCGGAACTGAAGCATCGAAATAAATTGTGTCACCTTCTTCCAACAGTATTTCCTCATTGTTGATCTGGTATTCACAACTTCCTGAAAGAATATGTTTAAACTCAAACCCATCTGTCGTGGTGGGTCTTCCCTTTGTGTCGGGCGCGAGTGTCAGGAGTGAAACTTCAATACTACAGGCGGAGATGTTTTGCGCAAGGATATGTTGATAGTGGTAGCCCGGTCTGCCTTCTTTTTCAACAACCGTGTAATCTTTCTTTTTTATGTGGACGAAGTTCTTTCCGTTTACCAACACCACATCCTGAAAAAATTCTTTTAGTGATATTTCAAGCGATTGAATGATGGTTACAAAAACGGGTAATGAGGGAATGGTTCGTGAGTTTTCAATCTTGGATAGCAACCCTTTGCTAACGTGTGCACGTGTGGCCAACTCTTGAATTGTCATATTTTTTTCAAGACGCGTGGTTTGAATTTTTTGTGCAATGCGGGATACAATTTCATTCCTTACCATTTTCAAATTGTTTACTCAGAGTAAACATAGAAAAATATCTTTCAATTTTTGGGTCGGCAAAATGTAGGATGATTGATGTTACGGCAATGTTATTCTCAATTGCTTAGAAAACTTGATTCTTTCAAAGTTTCGTATTTGTCAAATGAAGATTTGGTAATCGAAGTTTCATTTTGCAGCACAAAGTTTAATGCAGTGATAATATTTCACTAAACGCGATATCAAATCCTTTGTCAACCTTTGGTACGTGATTAAAAATTTAAAACACAAAATTTTCAATCCTAAAACAAAACCAACAACCCCAATTCTATGAACAAAAATTTCCAAAAACTCTTTTACACTTTTTACCGGAGCATGGTAAAGGTGTGTATTGCGCTTACGGTGCTGCTACTCTATGCATCCGTAAGTTATGCTCAAACGCGTGTCACCGGAAGAGTAATATCCGGTGAGGATGGTGCTGCTATACCGGGAGCAAACATTCTTGTGAAAGGAACTGCACTAGGAACAATCACCGATGCAGAAGGAAATTTTTCGGTGGAGGTGAGCAGCTCCGATGCAGTGCTAACAATTTCTTTTGTAGGATATAAAACCC
The DNA here is from genome assembly GCA_041746855.1 of Cyclobacteriaceae bacterium. Taxonomy (GTDB): domain Bacteria; phylum Bacteroidota; class Bacteroidia; order Cytophagales; family Cyclobacteriaceae; genus JBGTGG01. The sequence continues at coordinate 59,749 of JBGTGG010000143.1, forward strand.
AAGATGTTGCATTGGCTGGACAAACTACTGTGGATGTTACGCTGGAGTCTGATGCCAAATACCTTTCGGAGGTGGTAGTTACAGCGCTCGGTATTCCAAAAGAGAAAAAGGCTCTGGGTTATGCGGTGCAAAGTATTTCTAGTGAAAGTATTACTACTGCGCGTGAAACCAATGTTGTCAATCAATTGGCTGGTAAAATAGCGGGTGTAACGGTTGTTGGAAGTAATTCTGGAATTGGCGGTTCTTCACGTGTTTCAATTCGTGGTGAGCGCTCTGTTGATTTAAATAAGAATCAACCACTCTATGTAATTGATGGTGTACCAATTTCCAATGGTATTACAGGCGGTTCAGGACGTGGAAATTTGGAAGTGGATTTCGGAAACGGGGCAAGCTTTGTTAATTCAGATGACATTGAATCAATGACGGTGTTGAAAGGCGCTGCGGCTGCTGCCTTGTACGGTTCACGTGCAGCCAATGGAGTAATCATTATTAAAACCAAGTCAGGAAAGGGTTCCAAAGGGTTAGGTGTAGAAATTAATTCTAATACAACTTTTGAATCAGTATTACGATTGCCGGAATATCAAAATGTGTATGGACAAGGAAACGGAAATGGTGGTGATTTTGCGTTTGTTAATGGTGGTGGTGCCGGTTTAACGGACGGTGTTGATGAAAGTTGGGGACCGGCTTTTAATGGTCAACTGTATCCTCAATTCAATTCACCCCGCACATTAGGTGGTCAATCTATTCCTTTTCGGGGTGGTGATTTAAATGCTCCAGCTGGTAGTGTAATTACCCCTACACCTTGGCTGAACGATGCGGATGGTGTAGAGAATTTTTTCCAAACAGGAAGGACGTTAACAAATAATGTAGCGCTCGTTGGTGCAAATGAGCAGGGTGACTTTAGATTATCTTACACAAGTCTGGACCAAACGGGCACCGTACCCAATACAGATTTAAAGAGAAACACAGTTTCTTTTGGTGGTGGATTTAATCTTTCCCCAAAATTCTCCGCCCGTGCCTTTGTAAGTTATATCAAGAGCGAAAGTGACAATAGACCTTCCCTCAGTTATGGAACGGAGAATATCATGTATCTATTTAACTGTTGGTTGCCCCGTTCGGTAAATGTTGCAGATTTAAAAGATTATTGGATGCCTGGTGCAGAAGGTACACGTCAGTTTAACTTTAACTATAACTATCATGATAATCCTTACTTAACGGTTTATGAAAACACCAATGGCCAATACGTTGACCGTCTAATTGGAAACATTTCATTGAAGTATGATTTTACAAACTGGTTAAGTTTGCAATTGCGCACTGCAACAGATTTTGCTAGCGAACGCAGACAATACCGCAGAGCTTTCAGCACCCAGCGTTTCCCGTTTGGTCAATATCGTGAGGCTAAAGTTGTTACCGAGGAACGTAACTCCGATTTCCTTTTGACATTTAACAAGGATATTGTACCTTCTACATTTACGTTAACAGCATCTGTTGGGGGTAATCAGTTGGATCAAAAATCAGAGTACCTTGAAATAAACGCACCACAATTAAACATCCCCGGGATTTTTAATCTAACAAATTTCAGAGCGCCCTTACAATCTGAACAAACGGATGTAAGAAAAAGTATTAATAGCTTGTATGGTACAGCTCAAGTAGGGTATAAGAATATTTTATTTTTGGATTTATCAGCGCGAAATGATTGGTCCAGTGCGCTTACTTTACCACAGGCGTTAAAAGATGCAGGTATAGGCACGCAGGATAATTCATATTTCTACTCTTCTGCCGCAGTAAGTGCTATTATCTCTGATATGTTTCAGGGACCTGAATTTCTTTCATTTGCCAAACTTAGAGGAAGTATTTCGCAGGTAGGAAATGATACCGATGCCTTTACGTTTACACAATCCTATAATCCAAGTGATCCTTTTGGAAATTCACAAGTATATGGTGAAACAGATCGCCTGGCTAACTTTAGTTTGAAACCAGAGATTAGCACCTCGTATGAAGGTGGTTTTGATATAAAGTTCTTCCAAAACCGAATTGGGTTAGATGTAACCTACTACCATACGAACACCAAAAATCAGATTCTGAATATTCCATTATCGATAACCAGTGGATATAATAGTCGGGCTATCAATGCAGGGGAGATCAAAAACTATGGGGTAGAGATTATGCTCAATGTCATTCCAGTAAAATTGGATAATGGTTTCCAATGGAACTTGGATGTTAATTTCTCTAGCAATAGAAGCGAAGTTGTTTCTTTATCCGATGGGCTTACCAATTTTGTGATGGCGAGTCGCAGGGTTAGTATAGAGGCAAGAGTAGGGGAGCGCATGGGCGACATGTATGGAATTGGTTTTGCCCGTGTTCAAAATACGGACTCCGATAAACCTTACTATAGTGCAAATGGTCAGTTTGTTGGTGAAATGGTTTTTGATTCCCAAGGTCGTCCGATTCGTACATCGGATAGGATAAAGCTTGGCAACTATAACCCGGATTGGATGGCAGGAATAAATAACATGTTTACGTATAAAGGATTCAGAATAAGTGCTTTGTTTGACATTCGTCAAGGTGGTGAGGTATACTCTGAGACACAAACTGTTGGTCGTGAAGGCGGAATAATTATTGAGACACTGGAAGGAAGAGAGAATGGATATTACCCGCAGGCGTCTGTTGCTGGCGACCCACAACTTCTTAATGCTCCTGAAGGAACGTATGTAATTGGCGATGGTGTAGTTTCAAATGGGGATGGTACCTTCAGTGTAAATGAGACACGGGTATTGCCACGGCAATGGCATAGTGCATGGACAGGTGGACGAAACATTGCAGAAGGAGTAACGTATGATGCCTCTTTTGTAAAGCTACGGGAGATGCAAATTGGGTATACATTTTCTGATAAGGTCTTTACTAAAACTCCTTTTCGAAGTGTAAGTATCGCCTTTGTAGGAAGAAACCTTGCCTTGTGGACAGATGTTCCTCACATCGATCCTGAAGTGATGTCATATTCAGGTGGTACCGCATTACCTGGTATTGAGTATATGTCAATTCCATCCTCTAGAAGTTATGGTTTTAACATCGGACTTAAATTTTAATCCTATACCGCTCAACTTAGAAAAGAATAACGATGAAAAATATAGTTAACCTAAGAAAAACTTTATTAGTAATGGTGGTGATGCTAAGTGCTACCGCCTGTGATAAGGATTTTGAAGACATCAATACCAATATGAATGTGCCAACGTCAGTTCCACCTGACCTCTTGTTATCCGGAGTTATCCGCAACACGCTCAATAACCAAGTAGGAGAAGCGTGGGGAATTGGGAATATAGTTGTTCAACATACTGCCAAAATCCAATTTGTGAATGAAGACCGATACCAATGGAATGAACAAAATGGTATTTGGAATACGGTTTATGGCAATATGAGAAACCTACAAAACATTATTGATATTGCAGAGAAAGCTACCCCTGTTCAAAATAACTACCTGGGCGTAGCTTTGGTGATGAAATCATGGATGTTTTCGTTGGCCACCGATGCGTATGGTGATATACCTTACACTGAAGCTGCGAAGGGAAAAACCAGTGGTATTTATCTTACCACCTATGATACGCAGGAATCTATCTATGATGGGATTTTAGCGGATCTGGAAACGGCAAACGAAATTCTCGGAACAAGTGCTGAAGCTCTGTCGGGAGACCTTTTATATGGTGGAGGTGCAAGTGCGATTCTCCAGTGGAAAAAACTTGCAAACTCGCTTCGCTTACGCTACCTGATGCGAATTTCGAACAAACGGGATGTCAGCGCTGCGATGCAGGAGATTATCGACAATCCAACTGACAACCCAATTTTTGAAGACAATGAAGATAACGCGCATTTAATTTATCAGGCAGCAGCACCAAACCAATGGCCTTTGTATACAACCCGTGTTGGTTCGTTTGATGAATTCCGGTTGAGCAAAACATTGGGCGATGTTTTGGAATCGTATAGTGATCCGAGATTGGCGGTGTTTGCACGCCCTACCCAAAATTCGGTGACTGCCGGTACCCCAGTAATTGAGGGAATACCAAATGGGTTAGAAGATACACAGGCACTTAGTTATAATGGCGGCCCCCAAAATATTTCCAGAGTAGGCTATACTTTTGCCTGTTTAGTTTGTAATGACAATGGGCAGGCAGTACCAGTTCCCAATGCTGCAAGAAGCTTATTGATGACTTTTTCTGAACTTCAATTTATTTTGGCCGAAGCAAGGGAAAGAAACTTGATAACAACCGGAACAGCCGAAGCATATTATATGGAAGGGATCAATGCCAACTTCGATTACTATCGGAGTATTGTACCTGAAAGCTATGGAATAGATCTTACTACGCCTGCTAGTTATTTTACGCAGCCTGCAGTTTCCTACACAGGCACTACATCAGAAAAGTTGACCAAAATTGCAACACAAAAATGGATCGCTTTATTCTTCAATGGTCTGGAGGCTTGGTTTGACTGGAGAAGATCCGGGCTACCGGAATTGACCCCCGGTGCAAGTAATTTAAATGATGACTTGATCCCGGTTAGGTTCATCTACCCACTTGCTGAGCAATCACTAAATGCACCCAATCGTGAAGTCGCTGTGGCCAGACAGGGTGTTGATAATATTAACACACCCGTTTGGTGGGATAAACCGTAAGGTTTACATGCAAAATCCGGGGCCCTAAAGGCCTCGGATTTTTTTGATCTGTACAATTTAAAAAGAGTTAACTAAAATTTTATCATGAGATTCATATCTATCATCACCCTTTTATTGCTAATCACTTTTTGTCAGGTTGTAGCACAACAAAAAAACAAAACAGAAAATGTTATCCTAATAACACTCGATGGATTTCGCTGGCAGGAACTTTTTAACGGAGCTGATTCATCATTCATGAAGCAACAAATCAATCTTAAAGATCCAAAACTAAAAGAGAAATACTGGAGGGATGATTTAAATGAAAGGAGGAAAGCTTTACTGCCATTTATGTGGGGAACCATTGCAACACATGGTCAAATTTATGGTAATAGGAGTCTCGGCAACAATGTAAATGTGACCAACAATCAATTGTTCTCGTATCCAGGCTATAATGAAATCCTAACAGGAAGTGCCGATAATGAAAGGATTAATTCGAATGATAAAACCTACAACCCCAACACCAATGTACTGGAGTTTATAAACAAACAACCCCGCTATAAGGGGAAGGTAGCAGCGTTTTCTTCCTGGGATGTTTTTCCTTACATTATAAACGACAAACGAAGTGGCATTTATGTTAGTACCGGTGTCGCTGAAGTAAAAGGAACAAACCTAAGTGAAAGTGAAAAGATGATGAATAAATTAATTGTTAACCTTCCAAATCCATTGGGTGATATTCGTTTGGATGCCTTTACATTTTATTACGGAATGGAGTATATGAAGAAGAATAAGCCTAAAGTAATGTATTTTGCCTTAGATGAGACAGACGATTTTGCACATGGTGGTGAATATGCTGCGTATTTGAATTCGGCAAATTATACCGACAAGTTTTTATCGGAGCTATGGGCTTACCTTCAATCTGACCCTCAATACAAAAATAAGACAACACTCATAATCACCAGTGACCATGGAAGAGGAGACAATGCGGAAGACTGGAAGCATCATGGTCAAAAAATTCCGATTGCCGATCAGATATGGTTTGCTTTTCTTGGCCCTGATACACCGGCCCTTGGCGAAGTAAAAACATCCGGACAACTATATCAGAATCAGGTGGCCAAAACACTTGCAGCGTTACTAGGGTTGGAATTTAAAACTGAAAAAGAGATAGGCAAATCAATTGATGCCGTTATTGGAAGAAAAGGATTGTAACAATACTTTGCTCCAATAAAGAGTGTGTCAGGACTAAAGTCATTTGTTTAACAATATTGTATGTTAAAGGGAAGTAGAAAAATCTTTTTTTTTCTTGGAGTCTTGCTACTCTCATCATGTACAAAGAGTAATGAGTTGCCAGTAACCTACCGGTCGTATGATGAATTTAGTTCGGCTATATTGCCAGACTCAATAAAACTCTTGGTGGAACAGGCTAGAAACCTGCAACCTATTCAGCTTGAAAAATTAATGCATTTAGATTCTTCCTGGAACTTTCAAATTGGAGATTCTTTGGAAAGTTTACATGAACCTTGTAAAATCATTACCGGTGAAAAGGTAGATCTACCACATCGCATAGAACTTCCGGATAGAGCGATCTGGTATGAGAGACAAATCTATTTTTCACAAAAGGGGGTATTGACAATATCCGCAGATGATGGCGCCCAACTTTATGTTAATGGACAACGTATTGTCAGGTTGTATGACACTTTTTTTCCAATTGACACGGTTGGAATGATGAATGTTACTATTCGCGTTTTGAACAACGCAATGGCTGGTGGATTGAGGAAGGTATCGTTTTCTACAAGAGAGCAATTTAGAGATTACGAGGAGTTGTTAAGCATGCGGAGTCGATTGAATATGCTAGTAAAGAAGGTGAGTTTGATAAACGACCCAACACGGCAGCAAGTTGATCTCGTACGATCTTCCATCGAAGAAACGAATGAAAAAGTGATAAGCACTGCTGAGAGTGCATTCTGGAGTTTCCCTTATTTAACAGGTCCCTGGCTTCAAGTTAAGGATAGTACTAAGTGGATAATCAATGTTTTAGCTGAAGGAAATTTTCCTGTTATTTTAAAATATGGTACTGATGTTGAAGATTTATCAACCCGACTTGAGAAGGAAGGTAAGTTCGTCTCATTCGAAATACCAAATGTATCAGTTGATAAGGAGTACTACTATCAACTTTTATCAGGAAAAACAGCAACACCCCTATACTCGTTTCGGAAGCAATCAAACTCATTTTCATTCAATGTTTGGGCGGACAGCCAATCTGGTTGGCCAGCTTTTCGGAGGAATATAGCCAATGCATTGCCAATGAATGATGCGTTTGGTGTAGGAGTAGGTGATTTGGTTTCAAATGGTTCGAAAGAAGAACATTGGATAACTTTCTTTGATGCGCTTTCTAAATCCTCAGCAAATATTCCATATTATCTCATTGCTGGAAATCATGATTACGATGGCTACTATGATGATCTTGATCCAAGTCTGTATAAGGAATTTACAAACAATGAACACACAACGTATTTTAGCTGGAGGTATAATAATTGTGCATTTATAGCACTTGATCCAAACGAAACTTTTCCGATTGGGATAGCAAGCGGTTCTGAACAGTTTAAGTGGTTTAGGAAGCAGCTTGAGTCAGATAAATGGAAAAGTGCAACCTGGCATTTTATTCTACTCCACCAACCTGCATATTCCCAAGGTTGGGCGGGGTATCATGGGGATTTGTTTGTTCGGGATTTATTGGAACCTATCGTTGAGTCTGCCAAGATTGATTTTATTATTTCAGGGCATACGCATAACTATGAAAGATTGCTTAAAAACTATGGAGATCAACCGGTCACTTTTTTGGTTGTAGGCGGTGCGGGTGGATCACTTGAGCCTGAGGAATCATCACTATTTCCAAGAATGGATACAGTTATTAAAACCCATCATTGGGGCAGGTTCTATGTGGATAATCTGTCAATTCGATTTGAAGCCCGGAATCTTGAAAATAAGGTTATAGATTCGTTTGTAAGAGTAAAATAGAGATAAGCCTTCATCAGCGTATTGTCATTGGCTAAACCGGAATTCCCTCATCAACTTGAAATTGAGGTGTTATTTTCATAACTAGCCTTTTCAAGTAATTCTATTATTTTATGATTTCAGGTAAAGGTCTTTTTAGGAATTTCACGTTCATCTTTTTTCTTATACTGATCAATGGAAATTTCTTGTATGCGCAGGTATCCAAACAGGAAAAGAAAATTACCCAAGCGGTCGATAAATACAATGCAGAAGCATTGAAGTTGTTGGAGCAAGCTGTCAATATCAATAGCGGTTCTATGAATTTTGAAGGGGTTTATAAAGTAGGCGAATTGTTTAAAGCACAATTTGATGCGTTGGGAATGGAGACACAATGGATTGACGGGAAAGCATGGGGGAGAAGCGGTCATTTAGTGGCACGGCAAAGAGGAAAGGGTCCAACGATGTTATTGATTGGTCACTTGGATACCGTGTTTGAGCCGAGCAGTCCGTTTCAAAAATATGAAGCGGTAGATGATAAGATTGTGCGTGGCCCCGGGGTTGCCGATATGAAAGGTGGTGATGTGATAATCATCTATGCATTGAAAGCATTAAAGGAAGCCAATGTATTGAAAGACATGAACATCATTGTGTTGATGACGGGTGATGAAGAATTAAGCGGTCGACCTTTGAGCCTTGCGCGTGAAGCGCTAATCAATGCTGCAAAAGATGCCGACATCGCGTTGGGTTTTGAGAATTCAGATGGCAATCCGAAAACCATTGTAGTCTCGCGAAGAAGTAGCTCCGATTGGGATTTGAAAGTGACCGGTAATGCCACGCATTCTTCACAGATTTTTACCGAGTCGGTTGGAGTGGGCGCTATTTATGAAGCCTCACGGATTTTGAATTCATTTTATGAGGAACTTTCAACAGAAGAGAACCTCACGTTTAATCCAGGGATGATCATTGGCGGTACATTGGTAAAACACGATACTGATAATGATGGTGGTTCTGCGTTTGGAAAAAGTAATGTCGTTTCAAAAGATGTAATTGTGTCGGGAGATATACGTGCTATTTCCCCAGAGCAATTGAAGAAAGCACAAACCATCATGACCGAGATTGTTTCAAAAAATTATCCCGGAACCAATGCTACGATAACATTTGGTGAAGGGTATCCACCATTAGCACCAACCGAAGGAAACTATAAACTGCTTTCGTTTTTTGATCAGGTAAGTAAAGATTTGGGGTTTGGTGGTGTTACTCCTGTTAATCCGAGAAGTGCAGGTGCTGCTGATATTTCATTTACTGCACCTTATGTTGAGATGGCGATTGATGGACTGGGACTGGGTGGCGCTGATGATCACACAGTAAACGAGACCGGTGACATCAGTTCATTGCCGATGCAGACAAAACGCGCAGCAGTATTGATGTATCGGATTGCGAATGAAAAGGTAAAGTTGGAGGTGAAATAGGTTAGCGTTATCTGTAATCTATCTCAATCATTTTTTTAATACCTTCTAAATATGGCGTTGGTGTAAAATTAAATCGCTTTTCAAATTTGGTGCTATTGAAAACATAATCCCGATCGTACTGATATAGCATTTCACCAAGTTCACGCATTATGGGCATAAATAATCCCATTGTTTTTACTAACCAAGCTGGAACCGCCATTGCTTTAGGTTTAACGTTTAATTCTTTTGCAATCGCATCAACCCATTCTTCACCGGTCATTGGGTTTGGAGCTGTTGGTAAATGCCAGACCTGTTGGTAGGCATCGGGAGTGTTTCCTAATAGTGCTGTGGCTTTTGTCGCATCAGGAGTAAAAGTATAAGAATGTTTTTTTTCGAGTGAGCAAAACCAAGTAGCACGGCCACCTTTCGCCAGATTCTTGGTAGCAGTTTCATTCAGAACACTATTGCGATCAATCGCTGGTCCATAAAAATCTGCTGAGCGTGCAATTAATGCAGTTAATGTTCCTGTTTCAATTTCTTTCGTAATCATGTCTGCTACCTCTTTTCTGATCGCACCTTTTTTACTACAAGGTTGAAGGGGTGTGTTTTCATCCATTCCATCTAAATGGTTTGGATCATACATATAAACGTTATCAAAGAAGACCACTTTAGCGCCATGTTTCTTGCACGATTCAATGATGTTTCGTACTGTTGACGGCCAATACTTTCTCCATTCAGTAACGGTGTATGGGAACCCAACCAATACATAAACAACCTCAGAACCTTCAATGGATTTATCTAATGTATCCTTATTTGTTATATCAGCAGGAAATAGCTGATCATTCGGATTTACTTTTTTTGGGTTCCGGCTAACAAGCCGTATGTCCTTAGTGTAGTGGGTAAGCTCTTTTGCCAATTCGATACCTATGGCTCCGCCAGATCCGAGAATAGTTTGCATTATTAGTATGTTAAGTTACTCGTTAGACGCTATTTATTGGATTATGTTGCAATGTAGAGAATATTCGCTGGCTTCAAAGAAATCGAACTGAACAGCGGATTGAGTCATGGTTTTATTTATAAAGGTTATGCAGCTTGGCTAGACCTGTTGACGGATTGGTTTCAAAAACATTGATTATTTTTTTGAAACTGTGCTAGATGAAGTTTCTAGTAGCTCATTAAATAATTTTTTAGTAATGTGTTTCAGTTCCACAACGGTGTATCCCATTTTTCCCCACCCACCTTTTACGGGATAAATTATTTTTGGATCATGTGAAGAGAACAAGCTTTGATCTTCCAAAGTAAGTTTAACCACTGCCTGGTTTTTATTGACATCAAGGGTTAAAAAAATCTTTTTCTTAATCCGAAAAGAAGTTTTTTCAAAATGTGGTTGTTCGGTAGCCCCTTCATAGGACAAAGCCAATTTCCGTACCGTTTCAATAGTTACCATGGTGATCTAAATATAATAAAAGCCCCCGTCTACTGCGTATAGTGTCCACTTACGGAATTTATTGATTTTGCCTAACGGGAATTGACAATCTTATAGCTTGATTTATAAACTTTCTTGTATGGCCATTTCACGAATTAAATTACTCCTGCTTTTTGTCTGTATTTCCTTTTCTGCTTTTCCACAAAGTTCACCGCCTGATTCCGTATTGTTCAGTGAATTTTCCTACAGGAATGTTGGCCCCACCCGAGGCGGAAGGGTTACTGCTGTAGCGGGTGTTGAAAGTCTGCGCGGTACTTTTTATATGGGCGCTACCGGTGGTGGCGTTTGGAAGACAGAAGATTATGGGATTACCTGGAAAAATGTTTCGGACAAATATTTTGCGACACCCTCAATCGGAGCAATCCGTGTGGTACAATCCGATCCAAAGATTGTGTATGTCGGAACTGGTTCGGATGGTATTCGCTCGAATGTGATTGAAGGAAAAGGAGTTTACAAATCAACCAATGCCGGCAAAAGCTGGAAACATATTGGATTGGAAAAAGTAGGTCAAATTGGTGGCTTGGAAATCCATCCGACAAATCCGGATATCATTTTTGTTGCGGCACAAGGTCGGCCGTATCAACCCAATCCGGAGCGTGGTGTATATCGAAGTAAAGATGCAGGTAAGAGTTGGGAGCTGGTATTATTTCATTCGGATACAGTCGGGGCAGTTGATATAGAATTTGCTCCGGGTAATCCGGACATCGTGTATGCTACACTTTGGCGAAACGAACGCAAACCGTGGACGATTATTAGTGGTGCCTATAAACAAGGTGGTGTTTATAAATCCATTGATGGCGGAACCACCTGGAAGAAAATTGAAAAAGGATTACCACAAGGTTTGTTTGGCAAAGCTGATTTAGCAGTATCAGCTGCCGATCCAAACCGGGTGTATGTTTTGGTAGAAGCTCCTCCGGGTGAAGGTGGGTTATATCGTTCGGATGATAAAGGAGATTCCTTTAAACAGGTGTCGGATAAGAAAGAATTAATTCGCAGACCGTTTTATTATTTGAATGTCGATGCCGATCCACAAAATGCTGATGTCGTGTTTGTCAATGAAACCAGTTTTTTCAAATCAACCGATGGAGGAAAAAGTTTGAAGACCGTTCGCACTCCACACGGTGATAACCACGACATGTGGATCAATCCGAAAGACTCAATGTTGTTTGTGCAAGCCAACGATGGCGGTGTGAATGTTACTACAAATGGTGGTAAGACCTGGTCAACGCAAGACAATCAACCTACTGCGGAATTGTATCAGGTAGCCGTTGATGATCAATATCCCTATTGGTTGTATGCGGGGCAACAAGATAACTCTACGATAGCATTACCCTCAGCTCCACCCTACGATGCTGTTGGTGGAGCTTCCAGTTTTTGGATGGCCGTGGGTGGTTGTGAAACCGGCCCCGCAGTTCCTAAACCCGGAAATCCCGACATTGTGTATTCAAATTGTAAAGGACGGTTTGGCGTTTACAATAAACGCACCGGCCAGGAGAAACAATATTATGTAGGTGCTTCCAATATCTATGGCCACAATCCAACCGATTTAAAATATCGCTTTCAGCGTGTGTCGCCCATCCATGTTTCGATCCACAATCCGGATGTGGTCTATCATGCTTCCCAATTTTTACACAAGACCACCGATGATGGTCTAACCTGGGAAACTATTTCACCCGATCTCACCGCCAACGATCCCAGCAAACAAGTAATCTCGGGATCACCGATTACACGCGACATTACGGGTGAAGAATATTACAGTACCATTTATGAAGTGAATGAATCACCTGTTACAGAGGGAGTAATATGGGTAGGCGCGAATGATGGGCCGATACATGTTACAAATAGTGGTGGCAAAAATTGGAATAACGCTACGCCAAAAATAATTCCTGATGGTGGTCGCGTTGATTGCATCGATCCTTCACCGCACCAAACCAACAAAGCCTACGCGGCAGTCTTGCGTTATCAGATTGGCGACTGGAAACCCTATGCCGTGAGGACCACTGATCTTGGCAAAACCTGGACGTTGTTAACGGATGGGAAAAATGGGATTCCGGAGGACTATCCGGTGCGTGTAATTCGAGAAGATCCAGAACATGAAGGCTTGTTATATGCCGGAACAGAATATGGATTGTTTATTTCATTTGATGATGGCAAGAACTGGAAATCGTTTCAACGAAACTTGCCTGTTACTCCAATTACCGATATTAAAATCTTTCGAAATGATTTAATTGTTTCTACGATGGGTAGATCATTTTGGATTATGGATAATATTTCCACCCTGCGGCAGATCGCAAATGAAAAAGTAACAGCCACTACTCTGTTTCAACCCACAGATACGCATCGGTTTCGCTATCGCGGAAGTCGGGGAGAAGCACCTGAATATACCCCACCTGGAGTAATTCTCGATTATTATATTGCAGGGAAGGTGAACAACGAAGTAACGATTGAAATTCTTTCAGCGGATGACAAGGTAGTGCGTATATTTTCGAGCAAGGCACCGGATGTGAAGCCTGGTGAAAGTACAGACATGGCGACAGGTTTTACATCCAGAACAGTTCGGGGGGATTTAAAAATTGATCCGGGGATGCACCGTTTTACATGGGATATGGCGCACACAGGTGCTTGGGATTCCAATCTAGCACGCAGTGGACAAAATGGACCGGATGTTTCGCCTGGAAAATATAAGGTTCGGTTTAAAGTGGATGGAAAGGCAATCGAAAAATCTTTTCAGGTTTTCGCTGATCCTCGAGTTGAAGAAAGCGGTGTTACGCTTGCGGATATGAAAGCACAAGAAAAACTGCAATTGGAAATACGGACATTGCTCACTACCAGCAAGCAGCTTTCGGATAAATTGCAAAAGCGGATCAAAGAACTTGACAAGAATATTAAAGAAGGAAAAAAAGTAAAAGCGGCAACACAGGAAAAGGCGCGCCTGACAAAAGTATTGGACGAACTGGAAATGCAAGAAGGGATTTATATGCAGCCAATGCTGATAGCGCAGATTAGTTATTTGAATTCCATGTTAGGACGAGCAGATCAACGCCCGGGCAAGGATGCGTATGAGCGCTATAATGAATTGAAACAAAAACTGGATTGGTTGGTGTCAACGAATCAGAAATTAATTAGCGACCTATAGCGGGTAGGCGTCAGACCGCTTAGAGCGGTCAGACGCCTTGAACCTTATAAAATTTAATGATGAATAAACAACTAATCTCACTGTTCTTGTTACTCTTCACAGTAACTGCATTTGCGCAAGAACTACCCTATCGCCAAATCCCTGATTATCCAGCTGCCTATAATGAAGGAACTGTTGCTGCGCGTGTAGTAGATGGATTGGGTTTTCGTTATTACTGGGCAACCGAAGGGCTTCGTCCTGAAGACTTAAAATACAAACCGAGTGCTGAAGCCAGAACCACAGATGAAACACTCGATCATATTTTAGGGTTAACAACTGTGTTGTTCAATGCGGTAACACACAAAATCAATGATAGCCCGGCAGTAACAGGATTGTCTTTTGAAGAGAAAAGGAAAAGGACACTAGCGAACATACAAGGTGCGAGTGAAATTCTAAAAAAATCATCCGCAAAAGACCTTGAAGGATTTAAAATCATCTTTAAAGGAAACAATGGGAACACTGAATTTCCTTTTTGGAATTTACTAAATGGCCCTATTGATGATGCGCTTTGGCATGTCGGTCAGGTGATTACATTCAGGAGATCTTCCGGTAATCCATTTAATTCGAATGTGAGTGTGTTGCAAGGGAAGTTGCGCGAGTAGGAATATTGCCTCTAAAAAAGCTTATCTAAAAATCCTTCTTCTCCCGATCCCAATAGTTTGGCTCAACAGTTTTTGTTTTCTGATTCCAGTAGTCTGGTGTAACACGATTTCCTCCGGAGGTTCGGAGTTCACGGTTGTACACTTTCACAATGGGATTAAAGGTAACATCCAATGTAGCAATAAGCCAGGTAGAAGGTTCTGTTTCTACTTTGTTGGGGACTTCTTCGATAATGGTGTCGTGGTGATTGTGCTTTAATAGCGCGTGTAAAAAATCTGCACGTTCTTTCGTTATCCCATCTTCAATAACGCGGTAGTTAGCTCCGTTAATTTCTTTTATGGGATGTTGAAATTTCAGTAGCGACATAATCAAAGAAAGTTAACACACACTTGTTTAATATACTCAAACACTGGACTATAAAAACCAATCACTAAAATACCAATGACACATCCTGCCAACGCGATGCGAGTCGGTTGGTCGCTTTCAAAAAAAGCAATCGGTGTTTCGCTTTTATTAATGAGCATGGCTTTGATCACCAGCAGATAATAATACAGCGAGATCACCGCGTTTAATACAGCAATCGTTAACAATACATAGTAACCACTCTCAGCAGCAGCGGAGAACAAAAAGAATTTACCAAAGAATCCGGCAAGCGGAGGAATTCCTGCAAGGGAAAAGAGTGCAACCATCATGGTCAGGCTCAACCGTGGATTGGTCTTGTAAAAACCATTGTAGTCATCAATATTGAGTTTGCCAGAAGATTGCTCAACTACGGCCACTACACCAAATGCCGCCAGGTTCGAGAATACATAAACCAGCACAAAATACAGTACGGATGCCATTCCCAAACTCGTGCTTCCCACCAATCCTAAAAATATAAACCCCGCTTGTGCAATAGATGAGAATGCAAGAAATCGTTTTAGGTTTTGTTGGCGGATCGCAAAGAGATTTCCGATCGTCATGGTGAGAATAGCAGTAGCAAAAATCACATCTACCCAGGTGGATAGCAATGGTTTAAATATCGTGAACAACAAGATCACTAAAATGAAAACAGCGGCTCCTTTCGAAACAACAGAAAGATATCCGGTGATGTTGGTTGGGCTTCCTTCGTACACATCTGCTGTCCAAAGATGAAAGGGAACGATGCTGATTTTAAAAGCGATTCCTGCAAAGAAGAAAATAAAGCCTAGGACTTGAATGAGGTCGGACGAGAAATTGACTTCAGCAAAGTAAAGCGATCCCTGTGCGCCATATAAAAAGGATAGCCCGAACAATAATAAGGCAGATGAAAATGCAGAGCTCAATATTAATTTTATTCCCGCCTCAGCGGATTTGCTTCTAAACTGATCATAAGAAGCCAACGCTGCAATCGGTAATGTAGTCAACTCTAATCCCAGATAGAACATCAGGAAATGTCCGGATGAAATCATGTAATTAACACCGATAACACTGGAAATGATGAGCAGGTAGAATTCAGTTATTCGTTGTTGGTTGTTAGATGTTCGGAGATACGATCCGGATTGTAAAAAGATAATCAATACGGCAATGTTGAGCATGTTCTTCATTAAAATCCGCAGCGGATCAGTAACATACATGCCTCCGAACAGTGTTCCTGTTTCTGTTGGGACAAACCCGATCAACGTGATAATCGCCAAAAGGACGGATGTAATGGTGATAATTTTTTTCTTATCCTCACCAAAATTCAATTCAAGAATGAGCAGCACCAATATGGCGAGTACCAACACTATCTCATGACGCATTAACATCCAATCCATTGCTTGACTACTAATTACCTAATTTTACTCATTAACAATTACCAATTCCGAATCTTACATTCTGACATTAGATTCTAGTGACTAGCATCCAGTATCCAGCAACCAGTATCTAGAGACTATTCCCAATCATCTCCGAAAGCCACAATGGCATCAGACCAATGATTAAAATCCCTATGATCAACGTTACTGTTGCAATCTTTTCGAACCACCGTGCCTTTGGGAAAGTTTGATAGCTTTCTTCTTGGACAGGGCCCATTAATATTTTTCCAACCACTCTTAATATATAGACTGCTGTTACTACAATGGAAGAGACAGCAATGACAGTGGCGATGCGATGAAACCAATCATCATGTTGGAAGGCACCCACGAAGATAGTCATCTCGGCAACGAAACCACTCAGTCCGGGAAGGCCGAGGGAAGCCAATCCTCCAATCACATAACATACAGAAAGAAAGGGAAGGACTTTCATCAGTCCGCTCATTTCGGTGATAATTCTTGTTTTTGTTCGTGAATAAATCATACCGATTAAAGCAAAAAATAGTGCGGTCATTAATCCATGCGATAGCATTTGTAAGACTGCTCCTGTGGATGCTGTTTTGTTGAACATTAAAATCGCAAATAGAACAAGTCCGCAATGACTTACGGAAGAATACGCGTTGATATATTTTAGATCGGTTTGCACAACCGTAGCGAGTGCTCCGTAGATCACAGAAATGGAAGTGAGGATGATAAATATCCAGGCCATTTCATTCGCGGCTTCTGGTAGCAACATGATGGCAACTTTCAAACACCCATAGCCACCAAGTTTCATTAATACACCTGCGTGCAACATCGATACCGCAGTAGGGGCGGAGCTGTGGCCATCAGGTGACCAAGTGTGAAAAGGGAATAGCGCACCAATCACACCAAAGCCAATGAAAATCAACGGAAAAAAAATACGTTGCATTTCGATTGGAAAATTTTGCGATGCCAACGCCATGATATTAAAAGAATGAATGCCATCAACATTAGAATAGAAATACAATCCTAAAATTCCCACCACGAGCAAGGCTGACCCCGCCATTAGCATCAGTGTGAGTTTCATGGCTGCGTATTCCTTGTTGCCACTTCCCCAAATCCCAATTAGCAAATACATGGGGATTACAGCCAATTCAAAAAACAAGAACATTACGAAAAGATCGAGCGACACAAAGAATCCGTATACGCCTGTTGCTAATATGATCAAGGAAATGAAGAACTCTTTGTATAATGTCTCCACTTGCCAACTGGCAAAAATTCCGGTGAAGATCACGAT
>JBGTGG010000144.1:0-8980 GCA_041746855.1 Cyclobacteriaceae bacterium
AATGTACCCGGCATGATTCCTCGTTGGGGAAATGCTTCATAAACTCTATTAGATTCATAACACTTGTTTTTTTCAAACAAGGTCACCAATAGCTTAGACAGCTTCTGTCAGTTAGGTATCTTTACGGACTATCATGTTATAAAATCAAAAGTTCCCAAAGTGCAACAACTTGGATTTGTTCCACGGGACTAATCCTGCAAAGATACAAAGCTGAGCAACTTCGTCTATATCCATGATTTTTGTCATGGATAGTCTGTTTGGTGTGACCGTATCTTTATTTCAGATTTTAAATTGATCGACTATGAAAGACTATGTTTCAAATGCACTAAGAATATTGCTAGGCATATTTTTGATCGGGTACGCCCTTAATCAGTTTCTTCACGTAGTGCCTTCCGGTTATGGTGAAATGCCGGAAGATGCGCGAAGTTTCATAGACGCTGTCGCGATTTATCTACCTTTCCTTTATGGGTTTGAAATCCTGATCGGGATACTCCTAATACTAAACAAATGGACAGCATTTATTCTTATCGTGCTCTTCCCCTTATCGATTTCGTTTTTGATCTTCACCTATGCGAACAAAGATCTAAGTGAAACCTGGCCAGCACTTATTGTGGCAGTCATCAATGTATTGTTGCTTTATTATTATCAAGAGAAGTACAAACCACTATTTAATTAGGTTTAACTATTAAAGATTATGCTTTTCAGAGCTGGATAAGCAAACTTGTTTAACGTTTTTATAACTTTTGTAGTGCTCAGGGCATCTGGTCGAAAGATCCGGTGCCCTTTTTATTAGGAATATCAATAATACTATGTGGACTTTTTGTTAGGGTTTGTATATTGGATCGAGAAAATTTGCACAATGATAAGGATACGGATTTTGTTTGTTATTTATTTTTTGTTTTGTCTTTCAGGATGGGCACAACAACGACTTCCTGCTTTTGAAATGAACGAGAAGTTGGGACGAGGAATCAACATGGGGAATTCTTTTGAAGCACCATCAGAAACGGCATGGGGAAATCCATGGGATCCGGAATATTTTGAAATCATGGAGGAACTAGGTTTTCAACATGTACGCTTGCCTGTGCGATGGGAACCTGCTGCACGAAGCATGGCCACTGCTCCTTACACCATTACACCTTCCTTTCTTGAGCGTATTCAAGAGGTAGTGGACAATGCGATCGAACATAATTTGTATATCATCGTGAACATGCACCATCATGAAGCATTGTTTGAAAATCCTGCCGGGGAAAAGGCAAGGTTTTTATCGCAATGGTCGCAGATCGCTAATTATTTCAAAGATTATCCGGAGAACCTGTTGTTTGAGGTTTTGAATGAACCACATGGCAATATATCGGCTGAATTATGGAATGAATATTTTGCGGATGCGCTTGCTGAAATACGAATTACAAATCCAACACGTGTGGTGTTGATGGGAGTAGCAGAGTTTGGTGGATTGGGTGCTATTAGTAAACTTGAATTGCCGGAGGATGAATACATAATTTTATCACCACATTATTATAACCCCTTTCCGTTTACGCATCAGGGGGCTGAGTGGGTGGATGGTGCGGATGCATGGTTGGGTACAACCTGGAATGATACCGAAGCCGATCGTGAAACCGTGGAGAATGAATTCAGTTATGCGCTACAATTTTCCGAGGAGAACAATATCCCCATTCATGTAGGTGAGTTTGGGGCGTATAGCACAGCCGATGAGGATTCGCGTGAGCGATGGACTACCTTTCTTGCGCGCTGGTTTGAAGAACAAAATTTGAGTTGGGCCTATTGGGAATTCAGTGCCGGCTTTGGAATTTATAATCCCGCAACAAAAACCTTTAACACTTCTTTAATCGATGCATTGTTTCACAATGAAATGCCTGTAGCAATTCCCATTACCATTATCCCCATCTATACAAGCAATTTTTCTTCGGGTACTGATGGTTGGATAATTTCGAATCAGGGCGGAGCATCTTCAACACTGACTTCTTCAGGCGGTAAACTCAATGTTTCCATCACCAATGGCGGAACGCAAAGCTGGCACATCCAACTTGTTAAAAACAACATTCCTTTGAAAAAAGACAAACAGTATAAGATATCATTCTTAGCGCAGTCAGCAGTTGATCGTTCCCTGACTTTTTATGCCGGCAAAGCAAGTGATCCGTGGAATGCCTATAGCGGATATAATGGAATTAATATCAGCACCACGGAAACAACAGTGGTGAGTTCATTTATGATGACCGATCCCTCCGATTTGAGCGCCCGCCTCGTATTTGATCTGGGAACTTCAACAACCAATTTGAGTATTACGAATGTAAAAGTGGAAGAGATTCAGATTGGTATTGCCACTGATATTTTTGGACAGGAAAGAAAACCAATAGTGGTTGCATATCCAAACCCGGTACAATCAGTGCTCCACCTGAAAGGAGTGGAGATGTTTCACTCCGCAGAAATATACGATATAGTCGGGAAAAAAGTAATGCGGTTTACGCTTGATGAAGAAACAACAAACTTGCATTTGGAAGATGTTCCGCAGGGATTATATTTTGTTCGGTTATATGGAATGGGCATTAGTGAAGTGGTAAAGGTTTTAAAGGAGTAGGTTAAGGACCCCGATAATCGTTGTCTTTTTCTTTGTGGATTAAAGATTACTAATACGTTGTCGTCATATTATTATCCACACAAATAATAAAATCTGCCTTTTTAAGATTTTCTTTTTCCAGTTTGTTTACATTTTCCTGCAGTACCGTAGAGATGGTTGCATACTTTAGATCACTTCGTGAATTTTTCAGATACCAAAGAATCCCTTCATAGTTGTCGGAATGGTACGCGCCATTGTAATGGATGAACAATGACCCTGGTTTATAATTCTTTAAAATGAAATGCGCCATCGTAGCATCTTTGGAAGCTTGCGCCATTACCAACTCGGGAGTACCATGATCGCCCATCATCAAAAGTATATTTTTGTAGGTAGGAAGTTCACTATCATAGGGAAAGGGCAAGGGGGCAATCCAGGATTTCTCTTCATCGGAAAGGGAATCCAAAGCCTGAACTCCTTTTTTATGGACAAGACTGGCATACCTTCTGGGAATATTGGTGGCGATAAAAGGAAGCTTTTGTTCTTTTGCGAAATCAACGAGCGGAGCATAATCCGTTTTATAATTTCGCCACAACCGGGCAAGGGTGTCCAGACCTTTTTTGGTAATGCGATCCGCGAGGTAATCATCTAATGGTTGCTGATTGTCGGCCTCAAACATTTCTGCACCCAACATGAGTTGCCGCGATTGACTGAGGTCAACCGTAACTTCGTATTGCAACCAGTGGGCAATCGGATTGTTGTGTTGCTCCCCAAATAAAATGATGTCCTTTGACTGAAGTGCCTTCACCATTTTTTCACAGGTCACTTTTTTTCCTTCCGCGTTGTAGATGACATACGCTAGCTTCTGTGCGGAAAGCAAATTTGATAGGAGGAAGCACGCGGAGAGTAAAATGGCTTTGGTCATGGATTTAGCTTGGCAACTCATAGAAATAGTTTTCAATCTAATACGTTTGGAATTACTTTCAAACCGATCATGTATTCTCTTTGTGAGATAATACATACACTCCCATTTTCAAATAATTCGCGGATCACCTTCCGTGTAATCTATGATATCTGTTTTTAGGTCGGAGGAAATTGGACGCATCTTACTGATCAGTTCTTTCTTCGTGTCTTTCGTCAGCAGGTGGACTTTGTCTGTCGTTGAGAATTTTATGTAAGCATCAAATACAGACTTATGAATGGTGGTATTGGCAGCACGCAGTCCCATGGTCTGACTTTCACGGCTTTCTTTGATAAATATATATTCAATTGCTTCAAAGCGCTTCTTCTCCCCGGATTTCAATCCCAGTATCCACAGATAATCATGATGGGTTTTGCTTTCAAAGTCCACACGAAAGCGATAATGGGTTGTTAGAACAATGATGCTTAGGAGGAGCAACAAAGGGCCACCGATAAACATTCGCATGGTAAGCATGGAAATACCTGCAATGGCCAAACCGCCCCCGACTAACTGAATGTGCCATGGAAAATAGGTAGAAGTTTTAAAGTCGTAAATTTTCATAGTTAGTTAGTTTGCTTAACCATTGCCTGATCCTTCATTTCTTTAGACATTTTTTCAATTGCATACCGCAAAGCCGTTCGTGGCATTTTACTTTTATTTGTCATTACATACTTAAAAACTTCCGGTTGGTGTTTTTTACAAGTTTCTTTCAACATCCAACCATATCCCTTCTGAACTAAATCCTCTTTGTCTTCCAACAGCTTATCGGCAATTTTGAAAATCGTTTCGAGAAACATTCCCTTTCTGGCAGGGACGATCATTGAAACTGCAGCTGCCCTCCGTAACCACATATTTTTTGATACCGAAAATTTCACCAGGGAATCCAACTGGTCGGGGTACATTTCCAGAAATACACCAACGGTATGATTGCAAAAGGTATCACACGTTGCCCAATTGCTTACATAGTTGGTGATCCATTTTTTAAACGTCTTAAAATCATCTGGAACAAAATCCTTTCGAACAGCATAACTCCAGTGGCATGCGATCATGGCTTCTTCGATATATCCGGATTGCCACAAAACTTCACACAACTCAAAAACACCTCTTTTTCCTAATCCCTTTATTTCTTGTGTATACCTTTTGCTAATTGCTTTAACAGCTGGAATTTTCACACCATATGCCAACAATGGTTCTTTGAAAAATCGTTGCCCGGATTCCCATGTCTTTTTATCAGCGCTTGCCTTCAACTCCTTTCGTATGCTAATGATAAGAGGATTCATTTTGATACTTACCTTGATGCTACCGTTTGAAAAAAAATATTCGTAAGGTTTCGTATTTAGGCCAACTATTGATTGATATGATGATGGTATTCGAAATTGCCTTCAAAAAACATGTCCATAGTTTCTCTTTAATATTGGATAACAATTTATCAATTTTTTAATCGCTACCAAAAATACAAACGTTGCGCCAATCAGCGTGCAGGAAAATGGAATGCTTTAAGGTTTCCAAAATCAAAGTGTAAGGAAATTCCCGATTTCGCTAATCCTTTAACCACCCGGCAATACTTCTTCTTTCGCGGGTGCCGGAGGGTTGGACTTCATGTTCCATCTCATTGCTTCGAAAGAACACCATGCGTCCTCCCATGGGAGAAATATCTTTTTGTGTACCACCTTTTGGATACAGCGACAACATGCCACCATCTTCTTCTTTCCAATCCTGGTTCAGGTACAAGACGATGGAATATTTTCGTCCCTTTTCATTCTTGAACTGGTCGAGGTGGCGCTTATAGAAATCCCCTTTACCATAATTCGAGTAATGGCATTCAAAACTTTTGAGGGAAGTATAGCAGGTGGTATTCAAGTGCTTGATAAAATTGCCGATCTTTTTCAGATAGATGGCTTCATGCGGATCGGTACTTTTGTTCTCAATCCAATTAACAGTGTCGCTTCTGATAAGCAAATTGGCATGCGGTTCTTTTGTATTGCCCATTCCTGCAGCCATCATGCTTCCTGCAGCACTCAACCTGGTGATGTTAGCGCAAAGTCCGGTCATGGTATCCGGTGTTATGAAATCATTGCAGTAACCGTAGTCATTGTCAATCAGTCCTTGTACCAGCCCTTCAAATTGGTTCTCTTCCAGAACCGCATCATTTTCCTTGCCCGTCATACAGTTTAATCATCGGGCGATTTGCTTCACCAACGTTGATTATCGGTAAGAACGTCATTCTTTAAACCATTCCACCATGTTTCAACTTAATAAAATTGACAATTGTGTTGGTTTATGCGGGATGGTAGAAATCTAATGCGAATCACGAATTTCCTTCCAGGCAGCACGATCAATGGAATAAACTTCGCAACAATCTTCATCAAAATTCCTTTGCTCCACGAATTGAAAACCGATCCGTTTGTAAAAATTGATAGCCTTTGTATTGGTTGAGAGCGGGTCTATTACTACCGCTTTAACCGTAGCGTCTTGAAAGCATCGGTTGAGTGCCAGTTTCATCATCTCTGTACCAAATCCTTTTCCCAGATAGCTTGCTTCACCTATCCAAATATCAATGGCGCGCTTACCATCTTCTATTTCGCCCCAGTAATGGGTTTCCTCTTTTGCCGGGTCTATGATTTGGATGAAACCGATAGGGATATTATCAACTATGGCAATGAGTTGTTCCCGCCATTCCGGTTCCCGTTTCAATTCATACTCCCAATCCCAATCATCATTCGGATCCGATGCAATGACATGGGGTTGCTCATCCCAATGCTGCAAAAGTTTTAGGTCATTGTAGGTTGCTTGTCGGAGGATGAGCATGATGATATTGTCTAAACAGGATTAATATGATTTTGGGATGGTCATGATTTTATTCTCCTATTAAAAACTCTATGAAATTGAAGCGATTGTGTTCCGAAATTCAATAATAGCCCATCAGCAATATTATAAGCTTCGCAGTAATTAATAGCTTGTGCCTTATGTACTCCTTCCAATTTTTCAAGTGCTTTAATTTCTACCATCACAAGTCCTCCCACAAAAAAATCAACCCTTCTTGTACCCACGTGTTTATTTTTATAGAAGAGTTCCATTTCCAATTCCCGCTCAAAGTCAATTCCCTGTAATCCAAACTCAATAGCTAAAGAACGTTGGTAAATAACTTCCTGGAAACCATTTCCCAATTGGTTATGCACTTCCATAGCGCAGCCGATTATCCTATGGGTCAATGCATTTATATCATCTGCATTTATCATGTTCATCCTATCATCTTAGTAATCATGTTCAGACAATTTTTGGGCGCCTTTTTTTACTTTAGGCATTGGTAATACTTGTTGTCAATCTCAATCACCGCTAACATTCCAAAAAACAACCAATACTAAAGTTGTAAATTATTTTCAATAACCCCAATATTTATTTTCTAACTCTTTAATCACTAATTTTTAAAATAAAAAAAGGAGGACTATTGTCCCCCTCTTTTTGATCGGTCAGTGCCTGAGCGCTGTTGACTTTTGTTTTCTCCCGAACTTTGCCGGGAAGGTGGTGGTGTTGATTTTCGTTCAACGCTCGGAGCAGGTCGCGTAGTCGGTTGCTGTGATCTGCTGTTTCCATTTCCAAGATCAGCATACTTCCGTGTTGGCTCACTCGTGCGTTGCACTGCTGGTCTCCGTTCGGGTTCACTGCTACGTTGCACAGTTGGCTTCCGTTCGGGTGCGCTGTTGCGTTGCACATTTGGCTTTCGCTCGGGTGTGCTACTGCGTTGTACCGTTGGCCTCCGTTCTGATTGTGAAGTAGTCGGACGCGTAACCTGGTTTTGTTGAGTCGAGCGATTCACCGGTGCCGCTTCTGTCCGTCTTGTACCCGGAGTGTTACCGCTATAGTCGCGCTTCGTCTCGGTGCTTCGCGTTTGCTCCTGACTTCTGCGTTCTGTTGTTGAGCGTGAATTATTATCAGAATACCTTCCCCGCGAATCACTTTGTCTTCTATCCATTGTCGCACCGTTTCGTGTATCGGATCGGCTACCGCTATAACTGTTGTTACCGCGTGTGGTTCGTTTTCCATTGTCGGCATATTTATAATGTCCGTTTCGGTCATAATCAGGACGCGTTGAACGGTAATTCCTGATCCGGTCGTTGTGCCTGTTGTATACGATTACAGAGGTTGATCTATAAGGTCTGTACAATTGGTGCGCATATGTTACGCGGTGTGTATAACAAACCGTGTAGTATGAACGGTACGGTCTCCACCAGGGTGAATACACATGGTATGCAACCGGTCTCCAGGGACGATACCACACTGGGTGGTAACTATAATGCCATGGTGAAATCCAAACGTTTGTATAATACGGACTGTATATATATTGGACAGAAGGCCAGGTCCAAACGTTTACAACTCTGCGGGTTGTCGTAGCGCCCGCATTGATGCGCACTTCCTCGGTCGGTTCGATGATTGTCTCGATACCATAAACATCGGCATCCCCGGTGATTTGCAACACGGCTTTACCATCTGCAAGTTTTTCTAAAGTGATCACCGCTACGTCCTGGCTCTCATTTTCTGTGATGACTGCTTGCAAAATAAAGGCGTGGATATTTCCTTCGTTCTTATCTATCACGCGGATATAATCAATATAGCCATCACCATTCAGGTCCAGGTTATTGACCTTCGAATCGGGTGAGTTCAATGATTTCTCAAAGGCTTCGGGTGAAGCTGATTTTTTAAATAGCTCAAGCGCACCTTCCAGACTAAAGTTATCCCCCGGTACTGCTGCATCATACTGCTGCTGTCCATTCACTGCAATTGTTCCTAGTAAAAAGAGGAACATCGCTGCTAGTTGTTTTAAACCACGTGTTTTCATAACGTTTTTGTTTAGTTAAGTGTGTTAAAACAAAGAACGAGCCAAACTCAACGACTCCCAGTATCCCACCAAATGGTTGATTTTAAGAATGATTTTGGGCATTGTATATTTAGGCTATGAAATATCTCCTGCTAATCTTAATAAGTGTAAATCTTGCGTTTACAACAGTCCGGGCACAAGACCCTAAAAACCTTTCAGTAACGACCCCACCAAAAACGCTTACTATGCTAGGGGAAGATTTTATTTCAACAGCAATAAATGAACGCGATTTTGCTTTGTCGCCTGACGGAAAGGAAATATTATTTACGATCTCTACTCCGAAGTCAACTTTTCAAACTATTGTTTACAGCAAACAGGTTTCAGAAGGAAAGTGGAGTCCGCTGGAAGTGGTTTCGTTTGCCGGAAAGTATAGCGATTTGGAACCAGCATTCAGTCTTGATGGAAATACAATTTACTTTTCGTCCAATCGGCCACTCGCAGGAAACGTGTCCAAGGATTTTGACATCTGGAAAGTATCCCGAAAAGGAAGTGGTTGGGGAACACCGGAAAATATAGGGTTGCCCATTAATACGGAAGGAGATGAGTTTTATCCGTCCATTACAAAAAGTGG
>JBGTGG010000145.1:0-7844 GCA_041746855.1 Cyclobacteriaceae bacterium
TGTCGGGCGAATGGATTCATTCCAACTCAATTATACCGAGCTCAATCAAGATGAAAATCTGTTTGAGTATCTGGTGTAGACCCTATAAAAACCAAACTCAATCTTACAAAAAAATTTCCCCGTCAATCTGGACGGGGAAATGAAATACTGGTTTCTCAGAAAAACACTAATTTATATTCTCCAGAAAATTCTTTGTGTGATAGTCAAGCATTTGCTTGCACGCCAGCAACGCTCCATTTGAATACTGTTTACTATCTACCTCGATAACCGAAGTCTCCACTCCTTCACGATTTTCAGCTGAGTACATGCTCATGGCACCGAAAGAGGTAGCGGTAGTACTGGAAGCTTGTTTGGTGATGGAAACAATTTTGTCATCTTTAATCACACCTTCGATTGGCAACGGTTTTTTTAGTAACCCACTATAAACGGTGGTGCTTCCAAGTCCTACTTTTCCATGATAAAATGCAACTCCACTTTGCACATTGTCAGAGGTATTCGCTCCTTTAAAGGCTGACTTCTCGTTTATAGAGGTAACCACATAATTGTCCACCAAACGAAAGTCTGTCATAATTTTAACTTTTGCCTGGTTGCTGGGTAGGATATTGTTTCCTTCTTTGGTGAACATTACCGTTAGGCTAATTTCAGCAATGATGACATCACCCAGATCTTTTGAAAGGGCCGGATAATTATTGATGAATCCAGTTTTATGCGCACCTTTTTTATTTACTTTCTTTACATAGAATCCATAGTTTGTAGGCGAAACTGTTAAAATACCAGGCAACTGCGATTTGTTGATTTCACCACCTTTGATCAACTCCCAGTCTTCATACGCCTTTACTTTTCCCGCTTCTTCCGCGCTGATAATTGTAATTCCTTTTGCTTCCAGCATGCCCGTGAAGTCTGTATATAGTTCATCCGTAATTCTAAGTAAGTCTTCATTTTGAATACCGGATAACCCAACTGCCGCTTTTGCTGTTGCATTTCCTTTTACACCACCGCCCAACATGCTTCCCCCTTGCTTAAAATCCTGTGATGTTTTGTATACCTCGTAGTTCACATCAAACTTGGCAATGTAAACTTTTTTAGGAGCCTTCTTTAGTTTGCCAAGACCATTCGAGGAATCGGTGGGCTTAAACTCACCCAATGTCTGAGCCTTTATCCCCCAGCTTGTAAACAAAAGGACTGCAACCAATAGTAATTGTTTTTTCATAATTTAAAATTTTAATGTTGTCTAGATTCAGGAGATGTCCTGTCCATCTATCTCTCAAAAATAAATACAGAGATTTCACGATTAAATCCCATGAGCAGGGCATACTGCTATACCCACCAGTACGGATAAAGAATAGAAATGGAGTTTGGTTTTAGATCAGGTTATTAGCGTAGGCAAATTTGATCAAGCCAACAAGCGACCCTGTACCGGTTTTTCTGAAAATGTTTTTACGATGTGTTTCCACTGTACGCTCGCTTATAAAAAGTTCTTCTGCCATCTGTTTGTTAGAAAACTCGCGTGCAATAAGTTTTAGGATCTCGCGCTCCCGATCTGTCAAAAGCTTACCCTCATCCGGGTTTTGAAGGTTTACAATCAGGAGTTTGTTAATTGTAGCACTCAAAAATATTTTTCCGGCTTGGACTTCCTGAATCGCACGTAATAATTCCACGCGTGTATCACTTTTTAAAACATATCCATTCACACCCGACTTTAAGATTTCCTTTACCAGGTGTACTTCATCGTGCATACTGAGCACTATAATTTTCATCTCTGCATGGAGGCGTTTTACTAAATGAATAAATGAAAGTCCATCCATACCTGGCATATTAAAATCCGTGATTAAAAGATCAGCGACATTCCGTTTCAGAAAATCAAGCCCACCCGGCACTTTCTGCTTGAAATATCTCAAAGCCTTCACCTTCCAGTAAACTTCTTACTCCGTCCGTTAAAATCAAATGATCATCAACCAATAGTATTCTCATTTTTGCACTACTATTTTTTCCTGAAAAATTAAAGATACCTGCCGAAAACATAATGGCAAGATTAGGCAATGATAAGGCTTTAAACCAATCCGTGTTACTGGGTATTTGCATCGGTCGTCAAAAACAATTCCGGATGCTCAATCTCTAGTGGAACTTTCATCAGCAAGGTAGTTCCCCTCCGGCCTGGACTGGAATCGATGTCGACACTTCCGTGAATTAAGTGCAAGCGCGAAGCAATATTCTTCCAGCCGTTTCCGGCTCCTTGTTCGAGAACAGCAGGATCAAACCCATTTCCGTTATCTTCGATAGTGATAGTTAATTCCTCCTCATGTCCCACAAGTTGAATTTCTATACGCGTGGCGTCTGCATACTTCATTATATTATTTACCCACTCCTGAATGATTCGGTAAAGTGAAATTTCTTGAACTTCCATCAATCGTTGAGGCATTTCAAAAGCCTGTTCAGTGATCACAATCTTGCCAGAAGCCGAAACACGCACCGACATTTCCTTTAATGCTGCCGGCAATCCAAGCTGAATCAACGTTTGGGGCATCAAGTTGAAAGCAATTCCTCTGATCTCATTTTGCATTTCTTCAATAATTTTTTCGGATTTAGAAACAATAGAGACGCGTGTTTCTAAAGAAGAATCGGAGTTGATATCGCTCAACAACAATCCTATTGAAGAAATTAGTTGTCCCATGCCATCATGTAAATCCTGAGCGAAACGTCTCCTTTCTTTTTCCTGCGATTGAATCGATGCACGGATGAAAGCTTCTTTAACGAAAAGATCATGCTCCTTCTCAATCAATTGTTGCTTCCTTCTCGCCCTGTTTCGAACTAACAAAAAGATAATGACTATTAAAATAACAATCGCCACCAATGTTACGATTACTGTATATGTAAATTTGATTTCTGATTCCTGTTGGTGAATTGCAGCCTCTTGCAAATCGATTTGCTGCTCCTTTTTATCTGTTTCGTACTTTAAGTTTATTTCCGCTATCTGTTTTGCTTGTTCGTTATTCCTGAGTTCTTCGTTTACCTCAACATATTTTTTATAGGAATCAAAAGCTAGTCCTGCATTGCCAGATTCAAAATACAGGGCGGAAAGGTTGTTGTAAATTTTCTTCTGCTCAACTTTCAGATTCTTTGGGATTGCAATTGACAATGCCAACGTAAGGTCGGCTACCGCGCTATCATATTGCTTATCATGCAGGTAAACAACTCCGCGATTGTTTAAACTGGAAACAATTCCGACACTATCCTGAATCTCCTCACGAATACGCAATGCTTTTCGGATGGCAACACGTGCACTATCGAAGTACTGCTTCTGTATATAGTAATCGCTTAAATTATTCAACGCCATTCCATAGTATCCTGTGGCGCGCACGTTCCCTTCCAGAATTTTAACAGCTTGGCTTCCAAAATAAACAGCACTATCAATTTTATTCTGTTGATAATAAATATTGGCAATATTGATAGCGGCTACCCCAACATCTTGTTGGCTATTAATTTTACCTGCCAATCGTGAAGAACGTAAATAGTATTCCAAGGCTTTATCAAGTCTATTTTGATGTTCATAAATAGCCCCTACGTTGTTTAACGCATGAAGTGTTCCTTCTCCATTGCCAATCTGTTCAAAAATCTGAAGCGCATCTAAAAAGCGTCCGGATGCATTGTCCATATTTCCGTTGTGGAATTCAACGGTTCCCATTTTTAAATAAAGCGCAGCTACGCCTTTCAAATCTTTTATTTCTTTGCGAATGATAAGTGACTCTTTCCATAAGCCCAGTGCCTTTTCGAAATTGGATTGGTCGAGATAAACCACACCAAGGTCTGATAGTGCTGAAGCATGGCCACGCTTAAAGCCCACTTTCTTTGCAAGCACAATGGCCTGCTCCCCATAGTAAAGCGCTGAATCCTGATTGACAAAGCGATATTCATAGCACAAATCAGCCATCAACAAAACTTTCGTAGTATCATTTGCGATGGGGAGTTGAGATTTTAAATCGGGTATGGGATCACTTTGGATAAAGAACAGGAGCAAAAAAGCAAGCTTCATAAAGTGTTCGAATAGATAAACCGATGCAAAATACTTAAAATAAAGTGTGCCACTCCATTATGCACCTTTTTGGCAACTAAATGGCCAATCAAAAAAGAACATAATTTCGATCGGTTAATCCTGTCTTGGAAAGCTAATAAAAGTACTTTTACTGATTATAATCGAAAATAGTTATAACTATATCGGATCATGATCCATAGAATACTCAAAAAATTATTTCTTATTTGTAGGTGAATAATTGTTCCATCAACAACCTAACATTTGTACGCGATTCGATTCTGATTTAAAAATCATGGAGACTAACATTTGTTATCTGAAAACATTACTTTTTTTCATACATCTCTTTTGATCACTCCATTAATTTCTCCAAATTGAACCCAGACATGTAATTGATTTTTTAATTAGAAGATATACCTGCCCTTCCGACCACCATCGGGAGGGCAGTTTCATTTTAACAATTACCGTCCAAACTAACACTTGTTTTAGACCCACTCTACAAGTTTTTTTAAATGAAAGATGAGTCAACAACCAAAAACATTATTTGATAAAATTTGGGATGCCCATGTTGTAAAACATGAAAATGGTTATCCGGATGCTTTCTTTATTGACCGGCATTTTATTCACGAAGTCACCAGCCCACAGGCTTTTGACGGACTACGAAAAAGAAACATCCCGGTTTTCAATACGCAACGTACCACAGCAACAGCCGATCACAACGTTCCCACAAAAGATCAGCATCTTCCTATAAAAGAAGCATTGTCCAGACATCAGGTTGAAACGCTTCGAAAAAACTGCAAAGAATTTGGTGTTGAACTTTATGATTTAGGACATCCGTATCAGGGCATTGTGCACATCATTGGTCCGGAGTTAGGATTAACCTTACCCGGTATGACCATCGTATGTGGTGATAGTCATACATCAACACATGGTGCATTTGGAAACATCGCCTTCGGAATTGGCACCAGCGAGGTAGAGCAAGTATTGGCAACACAGTGTATTTTACAATACAAGCCCAAGCGCATGAAGATTGACATCAATGGAGCGTTGAACAAGGGTGTCGTGGCGAAGGATATTATCTTATATATTATTTCAAAGATTTCTGCCAGTGGAGCCACTGGCTTTTTTGTTGAATACACTGGAGATGCCATTCGCAATCTTTCTATGGAAGCGCGGATGACCATTTGCAACATGAGCATCGAAATGGGCGCACGTGGTGGATTGATTGCTCCCGATGAAACTACTTTTGAGTATATCAAAGGAAGGAAGTTTGCACCCCAAGGTGAAGCCTTTGATAAATCTGTTGCTGCATGGAAGGAATTGAAAACCGATGATGGAGCAACGTTTGATCGTGTTCTTGAAATTGATGCAAGCGACATCGGGCCAATGATCACCTATGGGACAAATCCTGGAATGGGTATTAAAGTTACGGATCGAATCCCAACCCTTGAAGAGCTAAAAGACATTAGCGAACATGCTTCGTTTTCAAAGTCGCTAGAGTACATGGGGCTCACTGCAGGGTCGCAACTTCTCGGCAAATCTATCGACTATGTTTTTATCGGAAGCTGCACGAATGCACGCATTGAAGATTTGCGTTTGGTTGCCGAAGTGGTGAACGGAAAAAAGAAAGCAGACAATGTAGAAGTTTGGGTTGTACCGGGTTCTAAACAAGTAGAGGAACAAGCACGCAAAGAAGGGCTTCATACCATTTTTGAAGCTGCGGGATTTGAGTTGCGCGAACCAGGTTGTTCAGCTTGCTTAGGCATGAACGAAGACAAAGTTCCGGCTGGAAAATATTGTGTTTCTACTTCGAATAGAAATTTTGAAGGAAGACAAGGACCGAAGTCAAGAACATTTTTAGCAAGTCCGCTAAGTGCAGCGGCTGCCGCATTAACAGGTAAAGTAACAGACATACGCGAACTACTTTAGAAAATGAAGGAGAAGTTTACAACATTAAAATCAACAGCGATTCCATTGCCAAATGAGAATGTGGACACCGATCAGGTAATCCCTGCGCGTTTTTTAAAAGCAACCACGCGGGAAGGATTTGGTGATAATCTATTTCGTGACTGGCGCTATGATGCGGATGGAAATCCAAAAGCAGATTTCGTTTTGAATAATGATACCTATTCTGGAAAAATATTAGTAGCTGGAAAAAATTTCGGGTGTGGATCAAGTCGCGAGCATGCGGCATGGGCAATCTATGATTTTGGATTCAGGGTAGTGGTGTCTAGTTTCTTCGCAGACATTTTCAAAAACAATGCGCTGAACAATGCTTTGTTGCCCGTTCAGGTTTCGGATGATTTTCTAAAAGCAATATTTGCTTCAATTGAAAAAGACCCGAACACAGAAATCACAATAGACTTGCCCAGTCAAAAAATTAAAGTTGGCGATCGGGAAGAAAGTTTTGACATCAATCCTTACAAAAAGGTTTGCCTTACCAATGGCTATGATGATATCGATTATCTGATCAGCCTTAATAAAGAAATACGAGAATTTGACTCAGTACATTAAACTGGATACTGGATTCTAGATACTGGATAACTGGATACTTGAAAAGAGAAGGAATGAAAAAACACATTGTCATATTGCCGGGAGACGGAATTGGAAAGGAAGTAACGACTGAAGGTAAACGGGTACTCGATAAAATTGCAGAAATCTTCAATCATACTTTTGAATATGATGAAGCATTGATTGGACACG
Organism: Cyclobacteriaceae bacterium; assembly: GCA_041746855.1. Lineage (GTDB taxonomy): Bacteria > Bacteroidota > Bacteroidia > Cytophagales > Cyclobacteriaceae > JBGTGG01. Next base: position 6,731 of record JBGTGG010000145.1, read on the forward strand.
ATGCAATTGAAGCAACCGGAGATCCTTTGCCTGATGAGACCTTGACCAAATTAAAAAATACGGATGCCATTCTCTTTGGAGCAGTTGGCCATCCGAAATATGATAACGACCCTACACTACCTGTTCGTCCAGAGCAAGGGCTTTTAAAAATGCGGAAGGAACTTGGCCTGTATGCCAACCTTCGTCCCATCAAACTATTTGATGAGTTGCTTGGCGCTTCCAGCATCAAACCTGAAATATTAAAAGGATCAGATATTCTTTTCTTTCGTGAATTGACAGGTGATGTCTATTTCGGAGAGAAGGGAAGAAAAGACAACAATGACACTGCCTATGATGTCATGATTTATAGTCGCTATGAGGTAGAGCGGATTGCACGTAAAGCTTTTGCTGCTGCGATGACACGTGGTAAAAAATTGACCTCCGTTGATAAAGCAAATGTGTTGGAGAGTTCACGCCTATGGAGAGCAGTCGTGCAAGATGTTGCAAAGGAATTTCCGGAAGTAACCGTTGAGCACATGTTTGTGGATGCTGCGGCAATGAAACTCATTCAAAATCCTAAAAGCTTTGATGTGGTGGTCACCGGAAATTTATTCGGAGACATTTTAACTGATGAAGCTTCACAGATTGCAGGATCGATGGGGATGCTCGCCTCTGCTTCTGTTGGCGATAAGGTTGGGCTTTATGAGCCTATTCATGGAAGTGCACATGACATTACCGGAAAAGGAATTGCCAATCCATTGGCATCCATTCTCTCCGCTGCTTTGTTGCTGGATATTTCTTTCGGCATGACCGAAGAAGCAAATACGGTAATCAAAGCGGTTGAAAATACATTGAAGGCGGGTTATCGCACTACCGACATTGCGGATAGTACAACCCCCGCTTCTAATATTTTGGATACAGCTGCCATGGGGCAACAAGTAATAGAACAATTGGAGAAAATAGCGAGTCAAGTCTCCGTTAAATAAATAGAGAAAAACACTAACCAATTATATCATGAGTGAAAAAATTCAAATCTTCGACACCACACTTCGCGATGGCGAACAAGTACCAGGGTGTCAATTAAAAACAGATGAGAAAATAATAATTGCACGTGAGCTGGAAGCACTGGGTGTTG
>JBGTGG010000146.1:0-8549 GCA_041746855.1 Cyclobacteriaceae bacterium
AATTATACATATTTAATTTCTAATAATCAGCACTTATACCAATCTCCAATTTACAAATCAACTAGTCAACAAATCAATACTCCAATTCTCCCAGAAACTCAGCATCCTCCAACACATAAATCATCTGATCCGGATTTTTGTCGTTGAGTTTTAAGATACCCTGGATTTCTACAGGTCGCTCAGTGTAGGTAATTTCTTTCTTTAGAAAAACTTCCACCACGGTTTCTGGTCCACCCACGCCACAAAAGAAACAGGCATTCAATGGAAGCGAAGTAAGGATGAAATGAGTTCCTTTTATTCCTTCCGTAAAGGGAACCATATATCCCGGTAAGGTTATTGACTTTCCGGCCAGGGATTTTGTGGCGGCACTAAAAACAGGTTTGTCGAATTCGCCCAGTTGATCTTTGCCTTTCGTAAAAGAAATGTCATACAACTTTGGCCACACCAACGATGGGAAACCGGAATACTTGCTTTTTGATTGTGCCTGACTTCCAAGCACGATCAAAAAACAAAATCCTATTGTTATCAAAAATTTTGTCACGATACAGTTTCTTCCGCAAAAGCTTCAATCGGTAAACAGCTACACACTAAATTCCGGTCACCATACGCATCATCAATCCTGGAAACAGAAGGCCAGAATTTTGCATCCTTAACAAACGGCAATGGATACGCTGCCCGTTGACGTGAATAAGCATGCTTCCATTCATCAGCAGTAATCACTGCTGCGGTATGTGGAGCATTTTTCAACACATTATCTTCTTTGTCAGCGATTCCGTTTTCTACTTCTTTGATTTCATTTCTGATTTCAAGCAAGGCATCACAAAAGCGATCAAGCTCATCTTTCGTTTCGCTTTCGGTTGGCTCAATCATTAATGTTCCGGCCACCGGGAAAGAAACAGTAGGTGCGTGGAATCCATAATCCATCAGACGCTTGGCAATGTCAACAACCTCGATGCCTGACTTTTTAAATTCTCTACAGTCCACAATCATTTCGTGTGCACATCTTCCGTTCGCACCGGTGTATAAAATTTTGTATCCTGTGCTCAATCTTTCTTTCACATAATTTGCATTAAGGATGGCCAGTTTTGTTGCATTCGTCAATCCTTCACTTCCCATCATAGCAATGTAAGCGTATGAGATGGCAAGAATACTGGCGCTTCCCCATGGTGCTGCTGATACTGCGGTGATCGCATGTTCTCCGCCAGTTTTTACCAAAGGATGTCCTGGTAGGAAGGGTTTTAGTTTATCGTTCACACAAATCGGTCCCATGCCCGGGCCACCGCCACCGTGTGGAATGCAAAATGTTTTGTGAAGATTTAAGTGACAAACATCGGCACCGATATTCGCAGGAGAAGTTAATCCAACCTGTGCATTCATGTTGGCGCCATCCATGTAAACAAGTCCACCATTCGCGTGAATGGTTTCGCAAATTTCAATGATCGATTCTTCAAACACTCCGTGTGTCGAAGGATACGTCACCATCAAACACGAAAGTTTGTCTTTGTATTGTTCTGCTTTTGCTTTCAGATCGGCCACATCAATTTTTCCATGCTCGTCTGATTTCACCACCACTACATTCATTCCGGCAAGGACAGCACTGGCAGGATTTGTTCCGTGTGCGGATGCAGGAATCAACGAAACATTTCGGTGTCCTTCATTTCTGTTTTCGTGATAGGCACGAATCACCATCAGTCCGGCATACTCACCTTGTGCACCACTGTTGGGTTGCAAGGATACACCTGTGAACCCTGTTATTTCTTTCAACCAATTTTCCAGGTTGGTGATCATCCCCTGATAACCTTTGGTTTGATCCGCAGGTGCGAATGGATGTATCCCACCAAGTTCCGGCCACGTGACAGGAATCATTTCGGTTGTTGCGTTCAGTTTCATGGTACACGATCCCAATGAGATCATGGAGTGCACCATCGACAAATCTTTGTTCTCTAGTTTTTTGATGTAGCGCAACATCTCATGTTCCGAATGGTTGGAGTTGAAGATGGGATGCGTTAAGAAACTTGAGGTTCGAATTAAGGATGCTGGTAATTTTACTTTATCCGCTACACCTAAACCGAGTGTTACAGCATGACCGTTCTCTCCTTTGTAGTTCGAATGCTTGTCTTCTACAAACGCACTTAATATTTCTTGTAATGATTTGATACTGGTTGTTTCATCCAATGCAATACCAATATGGTTATCGTCAAAATAGCGGAAGTTAATTCCTAACGATTCAGCTTTTTCCCGAATCTTATTTTTATCAGTTACCTCAAACTTTAAGGTGTCAAAATAATTTTCATTTACTTGTTTTAAGCCAAGTGAAGTCAAGCCGTTTTCAAGCAATTGCGCTAAGCCGTGAATTCTTCCTGCAATTTTCTTTAATCCTTCCGGACCATGATAGACCGCATACATTCCGGCCATTACCGAAAGCAATACCTGTGCGGTACAAATATTTGAAGTTGCTTTCTCCCTGCGAATGTGTTGCTCGCGGGTTTGCAACGCCATGCGATAGCCTGGGTTTCCGGAGGCATCAAGTGAAGCTCCGATAATCCTTCCTGGCATCAATCTTTTAAACTCTTCTTTGGTAGCAAAGAACCCGGCATGAGGTCCACCGAATCCCATCGGTACACCAAAACGTTGGGATGTTCCTACCACTACATCGGCACCCATTTCGCCTGGTGATTTCATCAACACCAAACTCATCAAGTCTGAACCCACAATCACAAAAACTTCTTTCTCATGGGCAGCGGTGATGAACGCTGTATGATCATGAATGGCGCCATCGTTGTTTGGGTTTTGAATGTAGATGCCAAACAATTCCGGATCGGTAATGTCTTGCGTTTTTAAATCGCCAGTTACCAACTCAATGCCCAGCGGGGTAGCCCGTGTTTTTAAAACATCTAATGTTTGCGGGAATACAGCTTGATCTACAAAAAACTTGTTGGCGTTTTTCTTGTCGCCTTTGCGGGAACCGTGCAACATGTTCATCGCTTCTGCCGCGGCCGTCCCTTCATCAAGCAATGATGCATTGGCGATGGTCATTCCGGTAAGGTCGATGACCATCGTTTGGAAATTGATCAACGCTTCCAATCTTCCTTGTGCAATTTCTGCCTGATAGGGAGTGTAGGCAGTGTACCATCCCGGGTTTTCTAAAATGTTTCGTAGGATCACTCCGGGTGTGATACAGTTATAATATCCTGTTCCGATGTATGATTTCGCAATTTTGTTTTGCGACATCAACGATTTGAATGTGTTTAAGAAATCATATTCTGATTGTGCATCCGGAAGGCTCAATGATTTTTTTAAGCGGATGTTGGAAGGGATAGTTTCGCTGATCAAATCATCGAGTGATTTTGCTTTTATCAGCGCAAGCATGTCCTCGATTTGTTGTTGATCGGGGCTGTTGTGACGGGATTCAAATTTTTCGGAGTACTGTGGATCGATTTGCATGAATTCTTTAAAATTTCAAGGTTTTTACCAAGTTTAGATCGAATCGGTGACAACACCAACCGCATGCTAAACAACACCGATCGCCAGTAGGTGCGGTTTGGCGCCACAAATGTAAAATATATTTTTGTCCTGCATAGGCTGTGATAGAAGAGATAAGCCGATCCTGTAATTTCTGTTCAAACCTTAAACATTTTATACTTTGTACCTGCCCGTAACCACTTATATTTGGAGCCTTAATACTAACCAAACAAACATGAAATCGTATTCTATTGCATTTGTCAATAAAATGCTTGTCCGATTCCATGTATAACTAAAACAATTACATACCACATGAAGAAGAATTTATTATTCGTTGCCGGACTATTTTTTGGGATCGCTGCCTTTGCGCAGAATCCTGAAATTGTGAAGTATGGCAATATGATTACACAGGAAGACCTGAAAGAAGATTTAACAATCCTTGCTTCCGATGCGATGGAAGGTCGCGAAACGGGTAAACGCGGACAAAAAATGGCAGCGGCTTTTATCAAAGCGCACTTTGAAGAATTGGGATTGGAAGGTCCTGTAAAAGGAGATTATTACCAACCGGTAAACTTGTATACAGAAGTGCCCGGTGATATTTATTTAAAAATAGGTGCCAACACATTTACCAATTTTGGTGAAGCTATCTTTTTAGGTTCAGGAAGCAGCAATGGAGAACTATCGACTCCGTTGGTTTTTATGGGCAATGGAACCGAAGCTGATTTTGCAGCCATTGATGTAAAAGACAAGGCCGTTGCTATTTTCGCGGAAGGCATGCGCCTCAACAACAACCCGGCAATAAAATTAGCGCGGGAAAAAGGTGCGAAGTTGATTTTGGTTTGTAACACGAAAACCAATGAAGAATTTCAAGAGTTGGCCCGTCAGTTTAAAGGGTATTTAAGTGGGGGGCGCTTGAGTGTCGAAAAACCTGTATCAAAAGATGTAAACGGAATGTTTTTTGTTTCACCAGCGGCACTGGAAAAAATCACGGGCACCACGATAGACAAATTGCGTGCTGCTGCAGCGGAAACCGGAAAGAAAGGTGTAAAGAAAATCAAGCCGGCAACGATTCAATACAAAATAACCAGCGATTTGAAAGTAGTGAAATCAGAGAACGTATTGGGTTATTTGGAAGGAACAGACAAGAAGGATGAAGTGATTGTGATTACTTCGCACTACGACCATATTGGCAAACTTGAAAGTGGCGAAGGGGACTTGATCAACAACGGTGCAGATGATGATGGATCAGGAACTGTAGCCGTGATGGCATTGGCAAAAGCTTTTGTAAAAGCAAAAGCCGATGGCAAAGGGCCGCGCAGAAGTATTTTGTTCATGACCGTAACAGGTGAAGAGAAAGGTTTGCTGGGTTCGGATTACTATGCTAAAAACCCAATCTTCCCATTGGCCAATACAGTTGTTAACTTAAACATCGACATGGTTGGAAGAACGGATCCGGCACACGAAGGCAAAGATCCATATGTGTACGTGATCGGATCCGATCGTTTATCAACGGAGCTTCACAAAATCAGCGAGGAGATCAATCAGCAATACACTAAACTTGATTTTGATTATTTGTACAATGCAGAAGATCACCCGGACCGGATTTACTACCGCTCTGACCACTGGAACTTTGCAAAGAATGATATTCCGATCATTTTCTATTTTGATGGTATTCATGCTGACTATCACAAGCCAAGTGATGAAGTAGATAAAATTGAATTTGATAATCTTCAACTTCGCGCGCAAGCCGTATTTTATACAGCTTGGGAAATCGCCAACCGTGATAAACGGATTGAAGCGGATTTAAAAAAATAATTCTTACAAGAAATTTTAAAAAGAAAGGCTACCCGGAAGGGTGGCCTTTTGTTTTAGCAAACCTAGCTGTTGCAATAAATATATTCTATTCCTTTTTCGCTTCTTCAGCAATATCAAATAATTTTATGAACTACAACATTTTAAGTTACGCGATTTACATGCCTTTAACAATTGTACTTACCGTCTGGGTTGCCAAGACACTCTTCACCAATGGTCGGGTTTTTCTGGTAGACATTTTTCATGGCAATGAACTGTTGGCCGATAGTGTGAATAAATTATTGGTAGTAGGATTTTATCTGATCAATATTGGGTATGCGGTTTTCACGCTTCAAATATTCGGAGAGATTACTTCTGTGCAAATTGTCATAGAAAAACTCAGTGTGAAAATAGGTGCGATCATCTTGATCCTTGGCGGGATGCATTTCTTTAACCTGTTTGTATTCTTCAAACTAAGAAAGAGAGCAAAAGAAATTGTAGCGTAAAGCAAATTAGCATGAAAAAAATAGTAATAGCAGGTGGGAGTGGTTTTCTTGGGAAGTGTATTATTGAGCATTATGGACATGAAGCCGAGATTGTAGTATTGACACGCGGAAAATCCCGGGTTGATGCGAATGTTCAATTTGTAAACTGGGATGGCAAATCGCTTGGCGATTGGTCAACTAAACTAGAAGAAGCGGAAGTACTTATTAATTTAAATGGCAAATCCGTTGATTGCCGGTATACGGAAGTAAACAAGAAATTAATTTACGCCACACGGCTTGAGTCAACAACTGTTTTAGGAAAGGCAATTCAGCAATGTAAAACACCACCGAAGCTTTGGATCAATTCGTCTTCGGCCACCATCTACCGACATGCAGAAGACCGACCAATGGATGAAGAAACAGGGGAAATCGGAACTGGTTTTTCTGTAGATGTATGTCAGCAGTGGGAGAAAGTCTTTACTGAAATTGAAACAAACTCAACCAGGAAGGTTGCTATTCGAACCGCTATTGTTTTAGGAAGAAATGGAGGAGCATTACAACCGCTGAAGAATCTAGCAAAGCTTGGTGTTGGAGGAAAACAAGGAAAAGGGAATCAGTATTTCAGCTGGATACATGAACAGGACTTTGTGAATGTAATCGACTTCATCATTGAAAATAAAGCGCTGTCAGGTGCTATCAACGTTTCAAGTCCGAATCCAATTTCCAATGAACACATCATGAAGTCGCTCAGAAAAGCAGTAAAGATTCCGTTTGGTATTCCGATGCCTGCGTGGTTGTTGGAATTTGGTGCATTACTTATCGGAACCGAAACGGAGTTGGTGCTTAAGAGTCGCAGGGTAGTACCGAAGCGACTACACGATGCTGGGTATCACTTTCAATATGAAAATATTGAAGGTGCTCTGAATGATTTGTGTACTAGCTGAATTTTATTGTTCCTGAATTCAGATGTCGAAACAAATACAAATCATCAAAAGATTCTTAGGTTACCGATTTTAGGGGTGTGCTGTTCCCTGCCTGCCCGAACGGTACGGCAGGCAGGCTCCTTCTGAATGACGAACCTTGATCGTCACTCAGAGAGTAAGCGAAGAGTCTTTGGGAAGTATTGTCGTTGGAGCAATTTTATTGATTGGCGATTGTTGATTAATGATTTGTTCAGTGTGATTTCATCAATCACTAATCTAAGTCACAAATCAAAGATGATCTGATAAAGGACTAAAAGCAAACAACCGGACAGATGCCCGGTTGCTGACTACACACGATGAATGTCTTGATTCCCATCACGTACAAAAGGGAACGACATCCGTGTGTTTAAAATTTTTCAACACCTTTAACATTCATTTGTAAGGTATTGACTTTATCCGTTGGCCCGGTGATGAACAACGTTTTTCCATCGGCACCAGCAAAGACATTGTTGGTAGCGCCACCACCTGTAAATATGGTAACAAGCTTTGTGCCTTCCGGATTATAGACCGCTACGCCTGTATTGATTGCTACATAAACATTTCCCCGTTCATCCATTGACATGCCATCGCAAAAGTTAAGTCCTGGCACAAATTCGTTTATATTGGAAAGTGTACCATCTGCATTAATGTCAAAAACCCAAATTCCACCCGAGCCATCATACGACCATTGGTTAACATATAGTTTTTTTCCATCAGGGGTTCCAACCACACCATTTGGCCATGAATCGGCATTCCATCCTGCCATAGTGGTCACTCTAACTAATGTTTGGCTTCCAGGGGCTAAGTAATATACATGTCCACCTTTACCTGATTCAGCTTGTTCAGAATGTGTTGGTTCCCAACCTTGTTTGCGGGGATCTTCATCATCCCAGTAATCTCGAGGAAAAATCGGATCAGTAATATACATGCCACCGTTAACAGGATTGATCCACACATCGTTTGGTCCATTCAGCATTTTGTCGTTGTAGTTATCTACCAACACTTCGTGAGTTTTGGTGGTTGTATTTATCTTCCAAAGTTCGCCATGCATATCGGCACAAGCAATGAGGAATCCATCGGCATCAAATGCCATCCCATTAGACCTTCCGGTTTCCTCTAAAAAAGTAGTGATGTTACCTGTGGCAGCATCCCATTTGTAGATGATATCATTGGGCTGATCAGTAAAGAATACGTTTCCATTTTTATCCACTGCGGGTCCTTCTGTAAATCCGTATCCGCTACCTTGGGTTTCCATTTGCGCATCCGTTGCAATAAGTCCTGAGGTATCATTGGGTTCATCATCGGAACACGATGTGTACATGATAAGGGAACATAGTAATCCCATTGATAAAATTAATCTGTGTTTGTTCATAGTAAGGGTTATTTGGTTAAAAAGTTGAATTCATGCTGAAGGCTAATGAGGATTATTTTAGTAGTAATAAGACGACCGGGGTGAACCGATCGCCTTAATTACAAACACAACAAAACAGTATATGCGAGTTTTTGTACTTCAAACTTAAAACATCAATAACGAATAATTATTCCATCATCGATCACATTGATTTTTTGTGATAAAAAAATCCTCTCTATCATCGGCCAAATTTTCTTTAGCGATGGACGTGCTAAACTCTATTAGCATCAAGCCCATACAATGCTCAAGATAATTTTACATGAAGGTCGTATATTCAATCAACTAGTTCTTCCAATAAAAACCATTGTTGAATTTTGAACATAGAAGTAGCTTTCTAATCATTGTTGGAATTCCGTACCGGAAGAAAGCGAAACTATCCTTTAGCGAATTCTTTGTATCCGTTCATGGTATAACTTATGAATTAACTTACTTTTGCGA
>JBGTGG010000147.1:0-2312 GCA_041746855.1 Cyclobacteriaceae bacterium
GGGATTGCCTTTATTTTGATTTTTAAGGCAATTTTTAAGAAAAAGAGGTAATTCCGGGGAAATATATCCTCAATTTCCGACCAAGGTTATTTTTATTCGTCCGGTTCGTTTCTTAATTTCAACATCCCAATGTTATTTGCAAATCCATTTCAATCAAATGATTATGAAAAAACTAGTAGTTGTCCTTTTGAGTGTAATCACCTTTTCCGGGTTTTCACAAACCACCAAGAAAACGCTTGAATTACCTCCCTTTACTTCCATTTATGTAAATTCAAACTATACCGTCTATTTGAAGCAAACCAACCTCAATGAGGTGAAAGTTGAGGCGTTGACCGAAATTTTCAATGCCTCTGAGTTCAAGGTAGAAGATGGAATATTGATGATCAACATCGAACGGAAAGACAATTCAAACAAAAGCCTTTGGGGGAAAATCGATGACATCAAAGTAAACCCCACCATGAAAGTGTACATCAGCATGAAAAATGTAAATACGTTGATGGTAAATGGTGGCGGCAAAATCATTTCCGAAAACTCGATTGCCGCTGACAACATTACGTTGGCCGTGAATGGAAACGGAAACATGGATGTCGATCTTAAAGGGAATAAAGTGACCGCAGAAGTAAGCGGGTCAGGAAACTTGAATTTACGCGGTTACGCTACTACCATAGATGCCAAGCTAAGTGGATCAGGAAGCCTTACTGGTTTTAATTGCCCTGTAGAAACAGCAAAAGTGAGGGCCAGCGGATCAGGAAGTTGCGATCTCAACGTGTCGACTAGTATGGATGCATTGGTATTGGGAAGCAGTACTGTAAAGCATAAAGGAAACACGAAAACAGCGACAAAGAAAGTATACGGATCGGGCTCAGTAGAGCGCGCGTATTAACATCTTAATAGGGAGAAGTATATTGCTTCTCCCATTCTTTCCATGGGGTATTTTTGTAATGATCTTCGCCAATAAACTGCGCGATCATATGAAACTCTGGAGCCTTCCGATATCCCGGCAATGGCTGGATCATTGCAAACTCTTCATTCAAAAAAACTACAGTGGGGTAACTCAGCTTATTGTTCAATAAGGCCGCTGCAAGTTCGTGATATCCCCTGTTCCCACTCGGAACAAATTTAAACGTATGGTTATCAAAGACAATTTCCTCGCGTTGTTCCGCATCAAACTTAACCGGATAAAATTTTGTGTTTAAAATCTCGGCAACTTCCGGATCATTAAATGTATTCTTATCCATCACTTTGCACCATCCACACCAATCGGTGTACACATCAATAAAAATTTTCCGTTTCTCGGTTTTTGACTTTTCTATCGCCTCTTCAAACGTCATCCATTTCACCAATGACTCAGTGGGGCGGTCAACAGGATGAAAGCCCGCGAGCACGCCAAAAAACAAAATGTAGATAATTGCCTTTTTCATGTGTTAATAATTACTTTTTATTTGGTCACATGGAATTCGCATATCGAGACTTCCCCTCCTAAAAAAGTACGGGATATTAACATCCCGTTGGGTATAGTCTGGTTTATGCTCATTTCATTTCATCTGTTAATAATTGTTTTAAAGTGGACAGATGGAATACGCCATGCAAAATTATCATTCCTTTAGGTCTGATTTGCTGATGGCTATTTCATGAGTTCAGTTTCTTACAAGGATGATGCCCTAGATTTCATGGTAAAGAAACGACCAACGATTTAAGTTTGTTCGGTTTTACCTTTTTAATTGTTCAAAAATGAACAATTAATTCGAACTAAACTTTGAAATATTGCCAAAAAAAGCATTTCAGTGTGCTGGCACGACCTTGGTATAATCTGGGATGTGAAACTTAGAATTACCTATAAAGAACTCTCCATCCTGCTTGGAATCGTAGTCGCCATACTGGCTATTTTTAGTTACTGGTTTACACTCCACCAGGAATCCCCAGCGGATGCAACCTTTCAACTAAACCCAATGCTTAATTTTGAAATCGCGAAACTTACCAAGTTCTTCAAGACCACTTTACAAATTGGCCTGATTCATTAAGCAGTCTTAAGCATTCCTACCAATACAATTCAAATCCGTAAAGGCTTCTTCCAAACGCTTCACAAAGGTTTCTTCCCCTTTGCGCAACCAAACGCGAGGATCGTAATACTTTTTGTTCGGTTTTTGATCGCCTTCCGGGTTTCCCAATTGGGCTTGCAGATAATCCTTGTGTGCGTTGTAATTGTTGTGCACACCTTCCCAGAAAGCCCATTGCATATCCGTATCGATGTTCATTTTGACAACACCGTAATTCAGGGTTTCAGCAATCTGATTTTTCGGTGAACCACTTCC
>JBGTGG010000148.1:0-8811 GCA_041746855.1 Cyclobacteriaceae bacterium
ATCGAAGAATCCGATTTTTCAGTGGTGGATTTGAGTCACGAATTGGGGATGAGCCGGGTGCATTTATATAAGAAACTACTGGCACTTACCGGTAAATCACCATTGGAATTTATCCGCACGATCCGGTTGCAACGGGCTGCCCAATTACTTGAAAAGAGCCAGCTTTCCGTCTCGGAAGTAGCCTATAAAGTAGGGTTCAACAATCCAAAATACTTCTCAAAATACTTCAAAGACGAGTACGGAATCTTGCCATCTGCCTATCACACCAGCAAGCAATCATAAAATTGGTTTTTTTGGCCATAATGTGTGATTTATTACCTGACTTGATCGTTTTTGAAGAATATTCTGTACTTCCAGTTAACAGATCGTTACCATATTGATAACATTTTAATACCCTCCCTTAACCGTTGCACCCCATTTTTTGAACAATTTCAACCGTTTGCACCGGTTTTGTTTCTCTTTCTTTACTCATTCTAATTTTTCAATTTTTCTAGTCAAGTCCCAGGTAATGAAAAGAATTTTCACAGTACTCTTAGCAGGTCTATTGCTCTCATCGTGTCAACAAAAAGCTACCTACACGGTTTCGGAAGAAGGGGTGGTGATACCTTTAAAAGAAGGTCAGGTTAGGTTACAGGTTTTAAGTCCCTCTATTATAAGAGTAAGTGCCACACCCTCCGAAACCTTTTCCACCGAAGAGAGCCTGAGCGTTATTCCACTAACAGATTTTAAAGATTGGAAAGTTGAGGAAGTCAATAATCAAATTGTAGTTTCTACCGCTGCACTTCGCGCTAATGTGTCGCTTGAGACAGGAGAAGTTGTTTTTGCAGATACAACAGGAACGGTGATTCTGCAAGAGAAAATTGGCGGAGGCAAATCGTTTAAACCTTTTACCATTGATAATGAAAACCTTTATGAAATCAGTCAGGTATTTGAATCACCCGATGATGAGGCTTTTTATGGATTGGGTCAACATCAGGAGGGTTTGATGAATTATAAAGGAAAAGATGTTTCGCTTTTTCAATACAACACAAAGGTGGCAGTTCCTTTTTTAGTATCGAATAAAAACTACGGAATCTTATGGGATAATTATTCGCTTACTAAGTTTGGTGACGCGCGCGAATACAAACAACTCAGCGAGCTTCAACTTTTCACGAAAGAAGGAACCCCAGGCGGATTATCTGCCAACTATATTTCCAAAACGGATCCATCCAAAACATATTTATCTCGAACTGATTCCGTAATCTGTTATCAGTATTTAACCGATCTTAAAAAATTCCCAACTGAATTTCCATTGAACGATGGGAAAGTAATCTGGGAAGGAAGCATCGCATCCGATGTATCGGGCATTCATAAATTCTTCTTATACTATGCTGGCTATATTAAAGTGTGGCTTAATGGAGAACTTCAGGCCGACCATTGGCGTCAGGCATGGAATCCAGGCACGGTAAAATTTGAGCTGGATGCAGAAGCTGGAACAAAATATCCCATTAAGATAGAGTGGTTGCCCGATGGAGGGGAATCCTATTTATCATTAACGTGGCAACAAAACAAAGCTGAAGATCAAAATCGATTATCACTGTTTTCTGAAGCAGGTAATCAACTTGACTATTATTTTGTAGCAGGTAACAATATGGACGAAGTGATTGGTGGCTATCGTTACCTTACCGGAAAGGCTGAGTTGATTCCTAAATGGGCATTGGGCTTTTGGCAAAGTCGTGAGCGCTATAAAACACAAAAAGAATTATTGGAAGTAGCTGCGGAGTTCCGCAAGCGAAATATTCCCATCGATAACATTGTGTTGGACTGGTCTTTTTGGGAAGAAGACAAGTGGGGGAGTCAGGATTTTGACCTTGCACGTTTTCCGGATGCGGACGGCATGATCAAGCAATTGCATGATGAATACAATCTGAAGTTTATGATTTCGGTATGGCCGAAATTTTATAGAGGCATTGAAGCGTATGATGAGTTTGACAAAAATGGATGGTTGTATAAGGAAGCGATCAATCGCGAACAACGCGACTGGATCGGTAAAGGATATGTGGGAACATTTTACGATGCTTTCAATGCCGATGCACGCAAAGGATTTTGGAAACTCATCCATGACAAACTTTACGTAAAAGGTGTGGATGCGTGGTGGTTGGACTCTACGGAGCCGGATATCCTTTCGAATGCTTCGATTGCTGATCGTAAAAAATTAATGAACCCTACTGCTCTAGGTTCTTCTACAAAATATTTTAATGCCTTTCCGCTCATGAATGAAAAAGGTGTTTATGAAGGCTTGCGGGAAGTTGATCCGAACAAACGTGTATTTATTTTTACGCGCTCTGCGTATGCAGGTTCACAACGTTTTTCAGCTGCAACGTGGAGCGGGGATATTGCCGCTAACTGGCAGGATTTTAAAACACAAATTCCGGCAGGACTTAATTTTTCATTGTCGGGAATTCCATATTGGACAACCGATATTGGTGGATTTTCTGTTGAACGAAAAAATGAACGTGCACAAGGAGAGGACTTAGAAAACTGGCGCGAATTAAATACACGTTGGTTTCAGTTTGGAGCGTTCAATCCGCTACACCGGGTGCATGGTCAGTTTCCTTTCCGTGAAGTGTACAACATTGCGCCTGACAATCATCCGGCATACAAAACCATTGTACATTATAATAAGCTGAGATATCGCTTGATGCCGTATGTTTATTCACTGGCTGCCAAAACCTATTTCGATGATTACACCATCATGCGTGCCATGGTGATGGATTTTCCACAAGATAAAAATGTAGTGGACAATGGAAGCCAGTTTATGTTTGGTTCTTCCATATTGGTTGCACCCGTTACGAAATATAAAGCACGTACATGGGAAGTTTATTTACCGAAGCAAAAAGCCGGATGGTATGATTTCCACACAGGAAAGTTTTATGAAGGTGGACAGAAAATAAATGCTGATGCACCACTCGAAGAAATCCCCTTGTTTGTAAAAGCAGGATCAATTATTCCAGCTGGACCAGAAATCCAATACACGGCTGAAAAACCTGCCGATCCGATTACACTTTATGTTTTTACTGGAGCAAATGCTACCACGGATGTATATAATGATGAGGCCGTCAATTACAATTATCAGCAAGGCCAATTTGAAAAAATAAAAGTGGCGTATGATGAAGCCTCGAAAACTTTGACGATCGGAGCACGCGAAGGAAGTTATCCCGGTATGCTGCAAGAAAGGACTTTTGAAATTGTTTGGATTGACAAAGACAATCCATCAGGTATTGGTTTAACCGCTAAGCCTGATCAGGTAATTACCTACAAGGGAGACTTGGTAACCGTAGAAAAAACCGATTAATCGGTTAGTTCTTATAAACTTTATTTCATCTTAATTTTTTGAAATGATGGACACTGTAAAAACTTTTTTCTTTAGTGCGTTGTGTTGTTTGACGATAATGTTAACCGGAACTTCATGTTCAAATGATGAGGATAAACCAGCAACAGAACTTGGACTCTCCGTAAATTCACTTTCATTTTCAGGTAATGGTGAAATGAAAGATTTTAACATCAACGCCAATCAGGGCTGGGAAGTTTCCAGTTCCGAAACATGGCTTTCCCTTTCACCAACATCGGGCAATGCAGGAACAATAAAAATTGATGTAGTGGCGGATGCCAACCCCTTAGCATCAAATCGTACAGGAACGATAATAGCAAAAGTTGGATCACTTTCTAAAACTATAAATGTCACGCAGCGGGCACCTAGTGTATTAATAATTGGTCAAAATGAATTTGAGGTAGCAACGGATGGTGGAGAAATAGTTTTGCAGGTGGAAAGTTCTGGTACGTATCAACTTAGTATTGGCGGGGGTTGGATATCGAAAGTTCCTGGAAGTAATCCGGCAACACCAGCATTTACCATCCTTGCAAATCCTTCTATGAGTACACGTGAAGGATCGATAACATTAACGCTAAATGAACTTACGCAAATAATAACTGTCAACCAGTCTGCCAATGCCCTTACCATTCCTTCGGACAATACCGGTATGAATGACAACGCCATCACATTGGCACCGAAGATGGGAATCGGATGGAACATGGGGAACACACTCGAAGCGACCAGTGCGGTTGATGAAAACGGTGTAAGCACTGCCAGTGAAACGGCATGGGGCAATCCGAAAGCAAACCAGGCATTGATCGATGTGGTGAAGGCAGCAGGCTTCAATACAATTCGTATTCCTTGCGCATGGAACGGATATATCGAAGATCACACCACCAACAAAATAAAAGATTCATGGTTGTTGCGCGTACGCGAAGTCATCGACTATTGTGTGGCCAGGGATATGTATGCGATCATTAACATTCATTGGGATGGGGGATGGTTAGAGAACAATCCAACATACGATAAACAAGTCGCAGTAAATGCCAAACAAAAAGCATTGTGGGAACAAATCGCAGTGGCGCTTCGGGATTATGATCAACATGTGTTGTTCGCAGGAACCAATGAGGTACACTTTGATTATAATGATCCGACCAGTGAACATATTGAAGTGCAGGAATCCTATAATCAAACATTTGTGGATGCAGTACGCTCAACGGGAGGAAAAAACACGTATCGCAATTTGATTGTGCAAGGATATAACACAAATATTGGGTATGCCGAAACGTACATGACGATGCCAACAGATCCTACCAGTGACCGCTTGATGTCAGAGGTACACTACTACGATCCTTATGATTTCACACTGGATATTGCCAGCAACAAGTATTTTTGGGGTGCTGAGTTTGCCGGCCTTGTCAACACCTCAACCTGGGGACAAGAGGACAGGGTTCATAGTGAGTTTGAAAAAATGAAAACAAAGTTTGTCGATAACAATATTCCGGTGATACTCGGTGAATATGCAGCAACGTTGCGTGCTACTTTAACTGGTCAAACGTATCTCAATCATATTGCTTCGCGCAACAATTACTTACATTACGTGACAAAAGTTGCACTCGAAAATGGATTGGTACCGGTCTATTGGGATAACGGTGGCACGGGAAACAATGCCTCCGGCTTATTTAATCGCACAACCAATACACCTTTCCATACCGATGCAATTGAGGCGATTATATCCGCAAAGGAATAATATGAAGTGTATATATCCCTATCTTATTTTTGTTGTTGCATTGATTTTAAATTCCTGTAGCACACAAAAAGAAAATGTTCGTAGTGTTGATTTCTTTAATGAGAACTGGCGCTTTTCGCTCACCGCGGATTCAACAGCGATCCAACCTGCATTTTCGGATGATGCTTGGCGTGAATTAAATGTTCCGCATGATTGGAGTATTGAAGGAGCCTTTGATGAAAAGAATCCTGCTACTACAGGTGGAGGCGCATTGCCTGGTGGAATTGGTTGGTATCGTAAAAATTTTGTAGTGCCAGCAGAATATTCCGGCAAGCATGTCTTCATCGAATTTGATGGTGTGTATCGCAATAGTGATGTGTGGTTGAATGGAAAACATCTGGGCTATCGTCCGAATGGGTATATTTCTTTTCGATATGAGTTAACGCCTCATCTGTTGTTTGACGGAAAGGAAAATGTACTCGTAGTTAAAGTTGATAATTCGAAGCAACCCAATTCACGGTGGTATTCCGGTTCTGGAATTTATAGAAATGTTCGGCTGGTTGCGGTTGATCCTGTTCATGTTGATCACTGGGGCACGTACATTACTACACCTGATGCTTCAAAAGAATCGGCAACTGTTGAGCTTCGTGTTGCTGTGCAGAATTCCAATGATGAAAATAAAAGCGTAATCGTTAAAACTTCTATTCTTGATCCTTCAGGAAAAGAAGTAACGGGGAATGAATCAAAACAAACAGAAGCAACTTCACAATCTGTTATCGAAGTTTCACAAAATTTTAAAGTATCATCTCCTTCACTTTGGTCGGTAGAAGAACCCAACCTGTACAAAGCTGTTACTGAAATCCTAGTCAATGATAAAATTGTGGATGTATATGAAACAACCTTCGGGATTCGCTATTTTGATTTTGATGTAAACCAAGGTTTTTCACTTAATGGGAAACCGATGAAAATTTTAGGTGTGTGTTTGCATCACGATTTAGGTGCGTTGGGTTCTGCCATCAATACACGTGCTATTGAACGGCAACTGGAAATTATGCAAGACATGGGTGTAAATGCCATTCGCACTTCCCATAACCCGCCTGCTCCAGAGTTGCTCGACTTATGTGATAAGATGGGATTGCTCGTGATGGACGAGATGTTCGATATGTGGAAGCTGAAGAAATCAGAATTTGACTACAGCCTCGATTGGGATGAATGGCATGAAAAAGATTTGACTGATTTTATTCTTCGTGATAGAAACCATCCGAGTATTATTGCCTGGAGTATCGGCAACGAAATCATCGAGCAGTATAATCGTGAGGACAGTGTGGGTAGTGTGATGACAAGGGAACTAGCGAATATCGTTCGCAAACTTGATGATACCCGTCCGATCACCGCAGCAAACAATGATACACATCCACACAATCGATTAATTCAATCCGGTGCGCTTGATTTGATTGGTTACAATTACCACCATGAACAATTTGAGTCCTTTCAAAAAGACCATCCCGGACAAAAATTTATTGGTGCTGAAACAACATCAGCATTGGCAACACGCGGTCATTATGATATGCCTTCGGATAGTATTCGCAGATGGCCGATTGCGTGGGATAAACCTTTTACAGAAGGGAACGCAGACAATACCGTATCTGCATATGACAATGTGAGCGCTCCGTGGGGATCGACACACGAAGAAACATGGAAGTTGATTAAGAAACACGATTACCTTTCGGGCATGTTCATTTGGACGGGCTTCGATTATTTAGGCGAGCCAACACCTTATTCCTGGCCTTCGCGCAGTTCGTATTTTGGTGTAGTGGATTTAGCAGGCTTTCCGAAAGACAGCTACTACATGTACAAAAGCGAATGGACAACCGATACCGTGTTGCATATTTTTCCGCATTGGAACCTGCCTGTCCGGCAGGCAGGTTGGGAAGAAGGAAAAGTGGTCGATGTGTGGGCGTACTACAATCATGCAGATGAAGTGGAGTTGTTCTTGAATGAAAAATCCTTAGGAATTAAGAAAAAAGAAAATGATGACCTTCATGTACAGTGGCGAATTCCGTTTGAACCCGGCACGTTAAAAGCAGTTTCAAGAAAAGATGGAAAAGAAATTTTGATAAAAGAAATAACCACAACGGGTAAACCAGACAAAATTATTTTGGAGGCTGATCGAAATACAATTGCAGCGGATGGAAATGATCTTTCCTTTATCACTGTAAAAATTGTGGATGAACACAGCAACGTTGTTCCGTACGCTGACAATGAATTAACGTTTACGATTTCCGGTGAAGGGTTTCTCGTAGCGCATGACAATGGGAATCCTACCAGCCACGAATCCTTTAGAGGAAACACAAGAAAAGCTTTTCATGGATTGGCACTTGGTATTATTCAATCAAAGAAGGAGAAAGGAAAAATCAATATTGAAGTAAGGGCCGCAGGATTGACAACAGGAACCATTTCAATAGTAGGTAAATAGTAAGGTTTCGAAGATACAAGGCGTCTGACCGCTGCGAGCGGTCTGACGCCTAAGAAAGTTGATTTGAGTATGCTGAGATTTTTTTTAGTAGTCATTATAATCGTTGCACCTTTTTTTAGTGTGGCACAAGAAAACCATTTGTGGTTTTCCCAACCGGCTGCCAATTGGAACGAAGCACTTCCCATCGGTAATGGAAGGCTGGGAGCAATGGTCTTCGGTAATGTTGCCAACGAAAGATTACAACTAAACGAAGAATCCGTTTGGATTGGAAAGTCTGAAGATTTTGTAAATCCAGAAGCGCTAAATTCGTTGCCGATAATTCGCAAGCTCTTGTTTGAGGGAAAGTATGCAGCCGCGCAAGCCCTAGCACAGCAAACCATGATGGGCAACAAAAAGACACCGAGCAGTTATCAAACGCTAGGTGATTTGTTTCTGGATTTTGATCATACAAATGAAGCTACGAATTATAAGCGAGCACTGGATTTAGAAACCGCTGTTGCTTCTGTTAGCTATGATGTGGATGGTATTTCGTATTCACGTGAATATTTTTCCAGTGCCCCAGCACAGTCAATGGTGGTACGGTTGTCAGCAAGCCAAACTTCGTCACTATCTTTTTCTTTACGGTTGTCACGATTAGGGAATAAAGCCGAGTTGTGCCCGGAAGGGGATGAGTTGGTAATGCGTGAGCATACTGGAGGAGGTATTGGTGTAAAGCTGGTGGCACGTATTAAAGTTGTTAATGAAGGTGGTATTGTGTCTATTGAAGATGGCACATTAAAGGTGGAGGGAGCAACCACGGCAACGCTCATCCTTACAGCGGCAACTGATTATTGGGGAAGTGATCCTGAAAAAATTTCTGATGAACAACTTACAATTGCTTCAGATCAATCTTATGTAGAACTGAAGCAAGCACATATTGCCGATTATCAAAACTATTTTAAGCGAGTTGATTTTGTGTTGGGAAAGAATCAAGTATCAGCTAAACCAGTTGATCAACGTTTAGAGGCAGTGCGAAATGGTGAAGATGATCAGGCATTGATTCCCTTGTATTATCAGTTCGGTCGATATCTCTTGATCAGCAGTTCTCGCCCGGGTGGATTGCCTGCGAACTTGCAAGGCATTTGGGCAGATGGATTAAACCCACCTTGGGATGCAGACTATCATATCAACATCAACATACAAATGAATTATTGGCCCGCTGAAGTCACCAACTTATCGGAGATGCACACACCATTTATTGAATTTTTGAATGCA
>JBGTGG010000149.1:0-18041 GCA_041746855.1 Cyclobacteriaceae bacterium
GTTTATCAGGAAGTGCATGCCGGACAAGTAGATGGTTGGATTACTATAATAAAAAGTGATGGTTCGGAAATTTTAAAATCCACCTTTACGGGAACAGAAAGTTTTGATCAGGTATATTTTCTTGATTTGAATAGCAGTGACGAAGTCTATGTGTATGGACAATCCAATGGAAGTATGCCGGTAACGCCAGGCGTTTATTCCAATCCAAATAGCGGACAGTTTTTACAAAAATTCTCCAGCGACTTAACGACACTTGAATTTGCAACAGTATTCGGATCAGGCAGAGGGACTCCTGACATTTCCCCGACAGCATTTTTAGTGAACGATTGCAATAACATTTATATGTCGGGGTGGGGTGGAGCGATTAATAGCAGTTACGGTTTCTGGGATAGTAACACATCAAATATGCCCACTACTTTTGATGCCTATCAAAAAACTTCGAGTGGTTCCGATTTTTATTTTATGGTATTGACGGAAGATGCTTCACGCTTTTTGTATGGTACGTATTTAGGGGGTACGATCTCAAGAACCCATGTTGATGGAGGTACTAGCAGGTTTGATAAAGGTGGTATTGTTTATCATGCAGTTTGTGCCGGCTGTGCCAATAATGCAACGCAGAGCCCAGCTTCTGATTTTCCTACAACAGCTGGCGCATGGTCGCAGACCAACAACAGTCCGAACTGCAACAACGCAGCTTTTAAATTTGATCTGTCTTCACTTAAAGCAGCTCTGCAAACTAACTCCGTACAACTTGACAACCCGGGCGTAACCAACCTTTGTATCCCCGATGGTATTGTGTTTGAAAATTTATGCATCGGAGGGGAGGTATTTGAATGGGATTTAGGCGATGGAACCCTCATTACCCGATTTGATAAAAACCCCATCACCCATGAATATGAAAATCCGGGAAAGTATTTGGTGAAGTTGCGCGCGATTGATCAGGGTACTTGTAAAAGCCGTGATTCAACTTCCGTATTTATTGATGTATTTCTTGCCAGCATTACCGTTCAGCAGGATGATGCAATGTGCGAAGGATCACCATATACATTGCAAGCAAATGGCGGAGTAACCTACGCCTGGTGGGATCGTGACAGTACATTTACTTCGGCAAATAGAACACCCATCGTAACCCCAAAAGACAGTACCCGGTATTTTGTTAAGATCACAGACGCAAATGGATGTATATTAAAGGATACAGTTGACCTTGGTGTGATACCGGGATTCGAAATTGATTTTAATGTTGTACACGACAACAATTGTAAAGAGACGACAAGTGTTAGCATCATCAATAATACTGAATGGGATGGAACAGGTTCTCTGGAAATGGACTTCGGGGATGGTACGCGTTCAATTACATTTGATCAACCACATCGTTATGAAAATGAAGGTGTTTATCAGATAAAGCAAATTGGTACCCGCGAATTTTGTGTTTATGAAAAAACGATCAATGTTCCAGTATTTCCGCTCAAGGTACCAAATGTGATAACACCCGGTTCAGCGGAAGGAAAGAATGATTTTTTTTCGGTTCAATATGGGAGTGATCCTACGAAAACCCCTGGGGATTATGGAATAAAAATTTCGTTGCGTGTGTATAATCGATGGGGAAAAGAAGTGTATAGTGCCTTGGATTATCAATATGATTGGGATGCAGCAGGGTTGTCTTCAGGTGTTTATTATATTGATTTAGCACTGGATAATCATCCTGCTTGTAAGAATTGGTTGCACGTGATTAAATAGATACTGGATACTAGACATTAGACATAAGATATTAAAAATCAGTTTTCCATTAAACCGAAATCAGATTTTGGCCCACCACATACGGGACAGGAATAGCCGGTAGGAAGTTCTTCAAAAGATGTACCTGCGGCAATGCCGGCTAAACTATCTCCATAACGCTTATCGAATATTGACAGGCAATTGCTACACTGGTAGCTTTGGTTGATTTTTTTTGTCGCCTTGGTTGGTTCTTGCTCTGTTGTGTTGGTGGCTTGTTTTTCCGGAACCAATTGCCTGAAATACATTTTGCTGAGTTCAATCAACAATGCGGGAAGCATTTCTTTTTTTACATCACTGGCATAGGTTATATACGTTGTATTATTAGGATCAAAATTTTTAGCGTACAACACATCGTATCCACCACCAAGTTTCTCATTTTCTTCAATCACAATGGAGGTGAATAAATACATGTTCCGCTTGGTTCGTATTGTAAACGTTAACCCATGCGTACTGATGTCCAGTTGATCGAGTTCACGAACAAGATATTGCTTAAGCTCCAATGCATTTTTGTCCAACACCGGAAGATGCCAATTCAATTCGAGTGCAGAGTGTCGGTCGTTGACACCAAATTTTCCCATCACTTTTTCCCATCGGATTCGCTCGTTCGATTTGATTCCTTTTATTAAGAGTGCTTTCCATGGGATCACATTGATTTTACCAATGTTGGTATCCTGACAAAGTCGGCAAGCAGCACTCATAAAATCGATGGCAAATTGATTGTTTCGCCAATAGAGCCCGAGCCAAAATTGATTGTTGAACCCGCCATTCAATCCTTCATATTTCGGAAAGGAATTGACTGGGAATTTTAATGGTTCTGAAATCTCCCTGTAGTTTACACGCATTTGGTTTCGTAAAATCAGAAAGAGTTCACTAATCGAATACGGATTGTATTTTAAGAAAAGTTCTTCCAGTGCGATGGCTACCTTAGTAATATCCTGACTAAAAATCAAACGCGGCCAACACTCTAGTTGATTGCCTTTGCGCGGATCACGGATATATAAGTACCAATAGTTATCTTCTGTGGATGCAATAAAGTTTAGTTCTCCGGTAAACAAGGGAACCAAACTTTGAACCGGATCCACGATGTTGATTTTTAGTTTCGGTAGATAATCAAAGTTGTTGATGATATAGTGATAGGTATCTTCTTTTACCCAGTTGGTCGTTTCGATAATATTTACTGCTGCATACGAGCTGACAATATTTTGATAAACCGATTGGTCGCTACCGATCTCATAATCGATGGGAAGGTTTGAAAAGAGTTCCTTGATTTCTTCCGTTGATTTATCAACCGCAGGAAAAAGAACATCTTGTCGAGAACCAAACATCACATACTTGTTTCCAAGTGCAGCTGAAATTCCCATGATCTTCAGCATGTTGGCGGGGGCGAGGATGCCACCTTTTACAAACACACGGATCAAATCACTCTTCTTCGTTTTCATGGGATTAGCAATCGTTGGGTTATGCTCATTCGTCCTACCTGCAAATAAACTAAAGGCAATTTGTTTTACAACTATGTTTGCGAATAGGCTTCAACCGGTTCGAGCGATTCATTCAAGATCTTTTGAATCTCCGGTTTACAACTTCCGCAACCGAGTCCGGCACCGGACGACTGGCATACGGTGGATAACGAAACGCAACCGAGTGCAATATGGTTTTTAATATTCCCTTCACCTATCTGGTTGCACGAGCAAACCAACTTCCCTAACATAGGCTCAGGCTTCTCGCCAGAACGAAGCAATTGCATCCGTTTTTCTGACAATTCAGTTTTGTTTTCAATGAGCAATCTGAATTCAGCAAATTCAGATTTGTCGCCAACCAAAACAGCACCCACCAACCGATCATTTTTGATGATACACTTTTTATAATACCGTTGTGATTTGTCGATGAAAAGGATCTCGTCATACCCTTCGGAATTAACAGGTATCTCCGGGAGGCCTATCGAGCAGAGATCGAAATCACTAAACTTCAGGATGTTCATGGATGCCGTGCCGGTGTAAATACTTTGATGATTCCCATTGATGTAATGGGCCACTACTTCCGCTTGTTTCTCCGCTGCAGCGGTGATTCCAAGCAATGTTCCGCGATGCTCCGCGATTTCGCCCATCGCAAAGATTGCAGGATCACTGGTTTGCAAATAGTCGTTGACGACCACACCGCGGGCAGTTTCGATTCCACTTTCTGTAATCAGTTCAATATTAGGCCGCGTACCAATTGCATAGACGACTGCATCGGCATGCATTTCTTTTCCGCTTTGTAAGGTGGCAACCAATCCACTTTCCGGATGCTCGGCCACCGATTGCACTTGCTCACTTAAGTAAACTTCCATTCCTTTTTCTTCGATGCATTCCAATAACAATTCACCGGAGAGTCCATCCAGTTGGCGTTCCATCAACCTGCTACTCACCTGAACAATTGAAATTCGTATTCCGATTTCTTCCAATGACGCAGCAAGTTCCAACCCTAACAAGCCCCCTCCGATAATCAAAACATGACCACCTTTGCGAAGGTATTTTTTGAGGTTGTCCGCATCTTGTCGTGTACGAATGGTAAAAACCCCGGGAAGATGTGTGGGCACTTCTTTGGGAACAAAGGCCCTGCTGCCCGTGGCGAGGATCAACCGATCATACCCATGCAGTTCACCTTTTTTATCGATCACATAACGCTCCTCACGGTTAATGGTAACGATTTCATTTTCACATTGAAGATCAATTTGCAAATCCTCAATTTCGCCTGGTTGAAATTTTTGGAGATGCGACCAGCTGAATTTATCATTCACATATTCCGGCAATAATACACGGTTATAAAAAGGATCTTTTTCTTTTGAGAATATTTTTAATTCATCGGTTTTGTTTAGACCACGATAGGTGTGGATAAACCGATAGGCTGCGGCACCAGCACCCACTACTACAATTTTCTCTTTTGATTTTACAAACTTTGTTACTTGTACGGTGGCGTATTTAAAATCTGGTTCTTTGGAAATCGGGTCAACACGATTGCTCGTAATGTTATTCGCCCTTGCCTGAGTGCCCCCTACTAATTTTCCCCAATGCATGGGAAGAAAGACAACGCCTCTTCGAATATCTTCGGTGAGCGTGGCGGTCACTTGTACTTTTCCTTGTTCATTTTCAATGACTACAATGTCGTCTTGGTTGATGCCGCGCACCAACGCATCGAGCGGATGTATTTCAAGAAAGGGTTTGCTAATGTGTTGGTTAAGTTTATTGACCTTTCCTGTTTTTGTCATCGTGTGCCACTGGTCGCGAATCCTGCCGGTGGTAAGCACGAGTGGAAAATCCTTAGTGGGTGGGGTAGACGTGTTGGCAGCATCCGCAATGGGATGGAGCTTTGCTTTTTTGTTTTCTGTAAAGAAGCTATTGTCTTTAAATAACCGTGTTGTTCCTTTATGTGTTGAAGTGGGAACCGGCCACTGAAATGTTCCTTCATTTTTTAAACGATCATAACTCAGGCCGCTGATATCAATGTTCGTGTTTTTTGTAAGGGCAGCATGTTCAGAGAAAACTTCATCGAGGGACGTATAATCAAACCCATGAAAGCCCATTGCTTTCGCAAAGCGGATTAAAATTTCAGTATCGGGCAACGCCTCATCGGGAGGGGAAACGAGTTGGTTCAGGTAACTGATTCGTCTTTCCGAATTGGTCATCGTGCCTTCTTTTTCAAAGTGACCTGCGGCAGGTAAAACCAAATCGGCAAACGCAACGGTGTCCGAATTTTTTGAAATATCCTGAACGACCACGAAGCGTGCTTTTTTCAACGCAGCTTCTGCTCGTGTAACATCCGGTAAGCTTACCATCGGATTGGTGCAGATGATCCAAATTGCTTTTAAGTCACCACGCTCGAGTGCCTCCATCATTTCAGTGGCAGTCAACCCCGGGGTTTCCGGTACGCTTTTCACATTCCAAAAATCTGCCACCAGTTTTCGGTGCTCCGGGTTTGAATAGGAGCGGTGCGCTGCCAGCATAGAGGAGAGTCCACCTACTTCGCGTCCACCCATTGCATTCGGTTGGCCGGTAAGGGAAAACGGTCCCGAACCCGGCTTACCAATTTTTCCAGTGATCAGGTTTAAACTGATGAGTGCTAAATTTTTATTGGTACCCACAGCACTTTGATTCAGCCCCATTGCCCATAAGGTTAGAAAGCCGTTGGCTTGTGCAATGTACTGTGCAGCTTCATGGATTTGTGATACGGGTATGTCACAGATTTGTGCTACTTCGACAACTGTATTTTTGAAAACTGATTTTTTGAAATCTTCAAAACCATCGAGGTGGTTGGTGATGAAATCAAAATCAACATCACCATTTTCAATCAATAGTTGTGCGATGGCTTCATAGAGATAAATATCAGTGCCCGGTAAAATCTGCAGGTGCAAATCTGCCATCGCAGCGGTTTGTGTTTTACGCGGATCGACCACAATGATTTTTACTTCCGGATTGTTTTGTTTGTGTGCTTCAATCCTTCTGTACAAAATAGGATGACACCAGGCAGGATTCGCCCCCGCTATAAAAAAGCAATCTGCCAATTCTATGTCTTCATATGAGATAGGTACAGCATCTTCCCCAAGCGTTTTGGCGTATCCCACCACCGCGCTGCTCATGCACAGGCGGCTATTGGTGTCAATATTGTTGGTGCCGATAAATCCTTTTACCAATTTATTGGCGAGATAATATTCTTCTGTTAAGCATTGACCGGAAACATAAAATCCTACTGCATCCGGGCCATGTTGTTTGATGATGGATTGAAATACTGCGGCCGCGCGTTGCATGGCGGTGTCCCAACTCACCCTTTCCATCGGATGGTTCCGGCTCCAGCGCATCTGCGGAAAGCGAAGCCGGTCGGACTTGTCCTGCATTGTGTAATGCAGGTTCATGCCTTTCGAGCAAAGCATTCCTTTGTTTACAGGATGATCCGGATCTCCTTCAACGGTCAGGTTTCCTTGTTGATCGGTGTTGACCAGCATACCGCATCCAACCCCGCAGTAAGAGCATGTGGTTTTTACAGGCTTGTTCTTTTTTTTGATCACCCGTTATGCGTTTACACGTAAAGGACTTGGTTGTAGATTTTTGGAAGAGATCGATTTGTTTACTTCCTCTTTACTTATTTTTTCATCGGCCATACTGAAGCGAATGAGAAAGGATACAAACGAGGTGGCAATCACTACAATGCCAAGATAGAAAAGTCCATCGCTGTAGCTGATCGATTCACTTTTAAATAGGAACCCGGCAGCTACGGCACCAGCATTTCCTCCGGCACCAACAATGCCGGATACCGTTCCGATTCCTTTTTTATTGATAAAAGGAACAACGGAAAAAGTTGCGCCCTCCGACATTTGTACAAACAAGCTGAACAAAATCATGGAGGCAACTGCCAGTGGGAGCATGGTCATTTGTGAAAATACCAGCAACATGATCCCTTCAAAAAGCAATGTTGCAAAAAGAAAGTATACCCGTCCGCGAAGTCCATGGGAGATACCAAAGCGATCACCAAAAAAACCACCCAGTGAGCGCGCGAATAAGTTCATCAGTCCAAACAAGCCAGCAATGAGCCCTGCTGTTTTGAGATCAAGTTTAAAGTAGTCCATATAGTATATGGCAGCGATGTTATTGATGGTCAACTCGACACCGAAACATGCTCCGTAAATAAGAAACAAACTCCATACACGGTGGTCTTTGGCAACTTCCAAAAAGGAAGGCGTATCTTTTTTTTCTTTTGGTTTATAATTTCCTTCAGGGGTATCTTGCGTAAAGCGGTAATACAAAAATCCCATAAGCAAAAGTGCAACACCCGGCACCACCATGGCATAGCGCCACGACAAGGCATCTGAAAATCCCAAAGAAGTAAAGCCAACGAAAATCAGTGGCATCACCATTTGCGTAACGCCACCACCGAGGTTTCCCCAACCGGCAGTTGTTGCGTTAGCGGTTCCCACCACATTGGGCGCAAACATGATAGAGGTATGATACTGTGTAATCACGAAAGAAGCTCCGATTACACCGATGGCAAGTCTGAAGAGTAAAAAGGATTCAAAGCTGGTACTCAAGCCAATCAGCATTACCGGAATAGAACCCAGGATCAACACGAAAGAATAAATGAGGCGAGGACCGTATTTATCGCACAACCAACCGATCAACAAGCGTGCAAAAATGGTGATGGCCACGGAGGCAATAATGGTGTTCCCAATTTGTGCTTTGGTTAGTTGAAGATCTTCACGAACAATGGCCATTAAAGGTGCGATACCAAACCAACCGAAGAAACAAAGGAAGAAGGCAAACCAAGTAAAATGGAACGCCCGCATAGACGGGGTTTTGAAATCGAGGAGCGTGATTTTCGTTGCTTTGTTGCTTGCTAAAGGATTCATTGGCTACGGGGTTTTATTTTTAATAACTACGTAGCAAAATTAATATAATACGTAAATAATACGTAATTAATTACGTAAAAATACGTAAAAATAATTTTGTGAGCGAATGTATTGGTTGACATCTGAAATAGAATTAGCTCATCCAAAGAGGTTGTTTTTAGTATGAAGGTATAAATTGCAGTAGTTTATAATCCGGATGTTGTGCTTCATTGTATATCCGAATGGGATACTAAAAAGCTTGGAAATTCATTCAAACAGAAGGAACAAAATCCAATTTGCTGTATGGGAAAGTATATTTTAATTATGGCGAATTCGCGACAATAAGAAATACTGAATGGCAAAAATTAAAGTAGAAAATGCGGAAATCACAATTTTGTCCATCCAGGAGAAGGACTATATCTCCCTCACCGACATGGCCAATGCCAAAGAAGGCGAAAGCCGGGCTGCTGACATTATAAAGAACTGGCTTAGAACACGCTATGCTATTGAGTTTTTAAGTGTTTGGGAGCAGATTAATAACTCTGGTTTTAAAGTGGTGGAATCTGACCACTTTAAAATGCAAGCAGGTTTGCCAAATTTTGTGCTCAGTGTTTCCGAATGGATAGAAAAAACAAATGCCGTTGGAATAATCGTTAGGAAAGGTAAGTATGGAGGTACTTATGCCCATAAAGACATTGCTTTCGAATTTGGCTCGGCCATCAGTGTACCTTTTAAAATGTACCTGATTACTGAATTTCAAAGGCTCAAAGAAGAAGAACAAAAGCATTTGGGCTGGTCGGCCAGGCGTGAATTAGCAAAACTCAATTACCACCTTCACTCACATGCCATTAAGCAAAACTTGATACCTGAACAACTTACCACTGCCCAAACATCTATTATTTATGCCAATGAAGCTGACGTACTCAATGTGGCAATGTTTGGTATTACTGCCAAACAATGGAGAGAAGCGAATCCGGATTTAAAAGGAAATATGCGAGATTATGCCACGATCAACGAATTGATTTGCCTGGCGAATATGGAAAACCTGAATTCAGTTTTTATCAATGAAAAAATGCCACAAAAAGAACGGCTTATCAGATTAAATCAAATTGCGATTCAGCAGATGAATGTTTTGATTGAAGTCGAAAACAGAAAGTTCTTAAAGTAAATGGCTCAAAAGATAAACAACACCTGGCATAAATAATTCTTGAAAGAGTTGGGTATAAAGCCTAATCCATCTTACACCAAATTCTCCTTCAACACCTTGTTCACCATATCAATCGCATTGTTGACATCCAACTTCTTCATGATATTAAAGCGGTGGGTTTCCACTGTACGAACACTCTTACCGAGTAAGTCCGCTATTTGTTTGTTTTGCCGGCCTTCAATAATAAAGCGCAACAGTTCTTTTTCTTTTTTAGTAAGATGATACGGATCTGTATTTTCCGGTTTGGTAGTGTAAGTGCCGGATAGCAATTGCTTGGTTAAAATTTCGGATACAGAACCGGAAAAATATTTGGTACCGTTGTTTACCTGGTAAAGTGCTTTGATGAATTCGTTTTTGTCTGTGTCTTTGAGGAGGTAGCCCATTGCCCCGGCTTTTAATGCTTGCAATACATACTCTTCCGAATCGTGCATCGACAAAATGATGGAGCGGGTGGTGACTCCTTTCTCCAGACATAGTTTTTCCACAGCTTCCAGCCCGTTGAGTACAGGCATGCGGATATCGGTCACCAATAAATCCGGTTTCAATTCTTTCACCAGGCGGATGGCTTGCTCACCATTGTCGGCTTCTCCAATTACCTCCAATGCTTCATCCGATTCAAGCATCGCACGAATACCCTTTCTCACCAGCACGTGATCATCTGCTAAGACAATTGTTATTTTTTTTCTCATTTCATTCTTCATCGCCTAATGGAACAGTCAGTATAACAATCGTTCCTTCACCAGGTTTTGATTTTATTTCCAACCCGCCATTAATATACTCAGTTCTTTCATACATATTAAAAAAACCTCTTCCGGATTCTATATTTACACTGCGCGATTCAATTATTTTTTCATCAAAGCCCAACCCGTTATCACTGATCATGATTGCCAAATCCCTAACGGGCTTGGCAACGCGCACTTCGATAACAGAGGCCGCACTATATTTGATTGCATTGTTTACAGCTTCCTGTACAATCCGGAACACATTGTTTTCAACTTTCTGTGGTAACTCAACCAATAGGCCGGGGGTGGGTTTAAATTCAAGTTTGACTTCGGAGAGTTTTCCGACTTCTTTTAAGAAAACACTGATGGCCGCTATTAAACCATAGTCGCCCAACACGGTTGGTTTCAAATTAAAAGTAACACGCCTTACTTCTTTAATAGTTTCAACAAGCAATTGTTTTATGTCGACCAGTTTTTCGGTGATAACAGCTTCCGGCTTTTTTAAATCTACTGATTCGATTTGAAATTTTAATGAAGTGAGCATCTGGCCGATGCCATCGTGTATGTCCATGGCCAGTCGCTTGCGTTCTTCTTCTTGACCTTCCAGGATCAATACCGATCTGAATTTTTGTTGGTTTATTCTTTTCTCAATCGAGGCTTTGTTTTTTGAATGCATGGATTCCTCTGCATTTTTTTGAAGCGTGGTGTCGGCACCCAGCACCATCCATTCATGGATTTCACCACGATCATTTTTAACAGGCTGGATGACAACATGTGCGTACCGGGGCTGATTGGTTTTATCCGTGTATTCAATTTCCCCGCTCCACTTTTTGTCATTGGCCAATTCATCGATTACCTCATCAATCCATTCTTCATGGGGCCGATACCCGGAAAAAAGATGCTGGATGGTCATGATGCCTTCCAGCTTTTTTCCGCTCAGTTCGGTGAAAACTTCATTGATAAAGATGATGTTTCCACCGCGATCGGTTTTAGCGTACAGTTTAAAAGACTCTACTGGCAGGTTGACTTCCGATAATTCTTCGTACGATTTTTCAAGACTATTGTACAGTGCACCAATTTCTTTCGACAGGTTTTTGGCATTTTGTTCGGAGTGCTGAAGTTGTGCGATCACCACGTTGATTTGTTTATTAGTAGGCTTTACCACATTTGTATAAATGATAGCCAACACCAGCAACAGGATCACAAAGAGGGTAAGTTCCCAATAGCGCAACGCGGTCAGGTTGGTGTCCTGGTTTTTTTCCGAAAGGAAGATGATGGTTTGGACAACGGCCTGTCCAATGAGTGCAAGGACGGCCACACTTCCTAACGCCAGCATGTAGCGTTGAGACAGTTCTTTTACCCGGACTTCTTTCTTTACAGATGAATTATTAAAATCAACTTTCATTCAGACAGCATTAGCGAAGCACGGCTCCCAATTATTTGTAGTCGCAAGTTTACTGGGTAAAACCTACGTACACAAAATCATTTTCAATTTTTACAGGAAAGGTTGCAATGCTACATTCATCTGCATTCAGACATTCCCCGGTTTTGAGAGAAAACGTTCTTTTGTGAAAAGGGCAGGCGACTTTAGGTTGGTCGCCACTGGATCCGGTCATGC
Organism: Cyclobacteriaceae bacterium; assembly: GCA_041746855.1. Lineage (GTDB taxonomy): Bacteria > Bacteroidota > Bacteroidia > Cytophagales > Cyclobacteriaceae > JBGTGG01. Next base: position 11,676 of record JBGTGG010000149.1, read on the forward strand.
CGCGGGAAAGGATCATTTGCATTTTATGGGGGCAAAGGTTTTGACAGGCATACCATTCTTGCTTTTGATTAAAATTAAAAATGGCAACCTGCAGGTCTTTGTATTTGATGCAAGCACCTCCATTCTCCGGTATATCCCGAACCCCTGCGGCCTTATACCAGATTTTGACATCACTTAAACCCGCAGCAGAAAATGCTTTTATTTCATCCAATAGCTCCATAAATCTTATTTTTTATTCCAATCAACAGGGATTTTTTGTCCGCGCATATCCACAAAAGCGAGTGTAGGATCAGCCTCATCTGCATTTATAAAATGTTTGAATTTTGCGCGAAGGGTTTCATCTTCCACCACATTTTTCCATTCACACTGATAGGTGTCGATTAGTTTTTGCATTTCATTTTCAAGTTCTTCGCCAATTCCCAATGAATCATTGATCACCACATCGTACAAGTGGGAGAGGCCCCCTTCCATTTTATTGAGCCACGGTGCTGTGCGTGTTAAAGGATCAGCGGTTTTAATGTAGTACATCAAAAAGCGATCGATGTAGCGGATACAGGTTTTTGAATCCACATCCGAAACCAACAGTTGTGCGTGCTGCGGACGGGCACCGCCATTTCCACAGACATATAAATTCCATCCTTTTTCTGTGGCGATAATTCCAAAATCTTTGGATTGGGCTTCTGCGCATTCGCGGATGCAACCGGACACTGCTCCTTTTAATTTGTGGGGGGAACGAAGTCCTTTGTATCGGTTTTCGATTTCGATCGCAAAAGAAACGGAATCTTGCACACCATACCTGCACCAGGTTGAACCGACACAACTTTTTATGGTACGCAACGATTTTCCATACGCATGACCACTTTCAAATCCTTCTTCGATGAGTTCTTCCCAAATTAACGGAAGCTGATCAACGCGTGCACCAAACATATCAATACGTTGGCCTCCCGTAATTTTTGTGTAGAGATTAAATTTTCCGGCAATCCTCCCAATGGCTTCCAGTTTTTGTGGCGTGATTTCACCACCCGCTATGCGCGGAACTACCGAATAGGTGCCGCCCCGTTGGATGTTGGCAAGAAAGCGATCATTTGTATCCTGAATGGTATCGTGTTTTAAAATCGGGTCGTTCCAAATACTTGCCAGGAGAGAAGCAATTGCTGGCTTACAGATTTCACATCCATGACCTTTTCCACAAGTTTCGAGGAGTGACGTAAAAGATTTTATTTCTTTCACTTTGATTAAATCGAATAACTCCTGCCGACTGTATTCAAAATGTTCGCACAAGGTTTTCTTTACACTATGCCCAAGCGATGTCAACGTATGTTTCAATAAGTCAGTGACTAGCGGTGTACAGCCGCCACAACCGGTACAGGCTTTAATCGATTTTTTAAGATCATCAACCGATTTTGCGCCACAGTTTGTAATCTGGTTGACAACTTCACCTTTCGAAATATTTTCACAACTGCAGATTTGTGCGGTTTCAGGAAGTCCTTCTACACCAAGTGATGGTGCAGCTTCACCTCCAATGCCACCAACAATCAAGCTTTCCGGATCTTCCGGTAACGCCATGGCATTCATCGTCATTTGATGGAGCATGTTGTATTGCTCGGCATCGCCTACCAATATCCCACCCAACAAACGCTTTCCATCATTGGAAATATTAATACGTTTGTAAATTCCTTTCCGAATATTTTTATAAGTAATGGGAATGCCATCTTCACCTTCTGCAAAGGGATCACCAAAACTTCCAACATCAACGCCAATCAATTTTAGTTTGGTCGACATATCAAAGCCGGTGAATTCTTTTGAATCATCCCCTGTCAGTTGGCGGGCAACGACATCGGCCATTTCGTAGCCGGGTGCCACCAAGCCGTACACCATGTTATTGTGAACAACAGCTTCACCGATAGCGAAAATATGATGATCAGTCGTGCGCATTTTATTGTCGACTACAATACCACCCCTTGGATGTACTTCCAACGCGGAAGCTTTTGCCAATTCATCGCGTGGACGAATGCCGGCAGAGATCACCAGCATTTCAACATCCAGTCGTGTGCCATCCGCGAAAGCGAGGCCTTCGAGTTTCCCATTGCCTTCAATCGACTTTGTGTTTTTAGAAGTATGGATATGAATTCCTAAAGAAGAAAGTTTTGCCGTCAGGATTTCCGCGCCATCATCATCCACTTGTCGGGGCATCAATCGGTTTGCGAACTCTACAACATGTGTTTCAAGTCCCATATCATATACTGCTTTGGCCGCTTCAAGGCCGAGCAAGCCACCGCCCATTACTGCAGCTTTTTTGATTTTTGATCCGTATGCAATGATTTGATTGAGGTCTTCAATCGTACGGTAAACAAAAACGCCATCGCGTTCAACACCTTCAATGGCAGGAACAAAAGCACTTGATCCTGTAGCCAGTACCAGAAAATCGTAGTGATCATTTTTGCCGGTGTGGGTTTGTATGGTTCGTGCTTCACGGTGTATCGCCACCACCAATTCAGCAGTATGAAGCGTGATATTGTTTTCACTGTACCATTCTTTTGGTGCCATCAGTAAATCATCGGCAGTTGAACCGGTGAAGTAACTGCTCAAATGAACCCGGTCGTACGCGGGAAGCGGCTCTTCCCCGTATACGATAATTTCTATTGATTCGGATCGGCTTCTAAGCTTTTCACAGAACTTATAGCCGACCATTCCATTTCCAACAACAAGTACCCGCATTCGTAACGTGTTAAGGTGAATTTAAAAACTACGTAAAAATACGTATTAAATTCTAAGTAAATCAAATCATCTTGAGTATTATTACGTAAAATTTATCCTGAAATGTTAGAAAAACGAAAAGTTAGTTTGGTAGGAGCCGGTCCTGGAGACCCGGAATTGATTACGTATAAAGGAATTAAAGCCCTCAATTCGGCCTCGGTTGTTTTGTACGATGCGTTGGTCAACCCGATTTTATTGAACCATGTTCCGAAAGGATGTAAGAAAGTATTTGTAGGAAAACGAAAGGGGAAGAAAGAGTTTTCACAAGAGGAGATCAACCAGTTGATTGTGTTTTATGCGATCCGTTATTCGCATGTGGTGCGCTTGAAGGGAGGCGATCCCTATGTATTTGGTCGCGGCCATGAAGAATTTGAGTATGCCACAAGAAGGGGAATTGACGTGGAGGTTGTTCCAGGCATCAGCAGTGCGATTGCAGCTCCGGCTGCTGTCAATATTCCGGTAACGAAACGCGGTGTGTGCGAAAGTTTTTGGGTCATCACCGGCACATTGTCCAACGGACAGCTTTCATCCGACATTCAATTGGCTTCGCAATCCAGTGCCACGATTGTGATACTAATGGGGATGACGCATTTGGAAAAAATCATTTCATTATTTCGTGAGGCCCGCTCAGGGGAAGAGCCCATTTCCATTATCGAACACGCCACCACCATCCATCAAAAAATGGTGTTGGGTACGATTGATACTATTTTGGAAAAGGTGTGGAAAAATAAAATAAAGAATCCTGCTGTTATTGTAATCGGTAATGTGGTGAATGAAGCAAACGTGAAAACCCTGATTACAACTGCTAAACATGATGTGTTGGCAGAAGTTCGTTAACTTCGGGTATGGATGCTGTTTTGTTTGATAAAATTATTGCCGCCTTTGATGCCTATAATGAGCGTGATCCCAACAGGGTTGCTGTTGATGGATCGTTGCGCTCAAAAGAGTTGGTGTATGCAGAGCGCATGACACAGCGACTGGAAACCTATTTTCCGCAGACATCTGTGCATCTTCGCCTGGCTGCCCGTTGCCAACATATTGGCCGGTGGGAAATTGCCCGGGAGGAATATCCCATGGATCGAACCGGATATTTAAAGTGGAGGACTGTACTCAAGAAGCATCACGCAAAAATCGTTTCGGGTATTTTGGAGCAGCATGGTGTAGAAGAAAAGGAGCGGACCCCGGTTATAAACCTTATTTTAAAAGCGAATCTCAAAACAGATACTGAATCGCAAACACTCGAGGATGTAGTTTGTTTGGTGTTTCTCGAGTTCTATATCGAAGAATTTGCAGAAAAACATGATGATGAAAAACTGATCGACATCTTACAAAAGACGATGAAGAAGATGAGCAGCAAAGCAATAGCGGTTGCCGTTACCCTTGATTTTTCTGACCGTGTAAAGCGCCTGTTGGAAAAGGCCGCTAGCGCCTAACGAGAATTTCTTTAAATCCCTTTCCCAATCTTACAGTTCGACCCATAGATTTCCCTTGATTGCCCTACGTAATCATGCACGCATTTCATTGGCTGATTTAACTATGCCCAGTGAGCAACTGTATTCCTTTTTGGAGTAGTGTTGAATTACCCTTCTGTTATCATTTTGTTATCAATCCTTGATGATGTAGGACAAAAAATTACCCTATTATCTCAAAATGCAATCGTATTCTGACAAAAAATGGTTAAAAAAATACCCATGATTTGCAAAATCTACTACATTTAGAATAGTTAAGCCTTAAATCAAAACCAACTATGAAAAAAATTGAAGCCATTATCCGGACTTCTAAATTCGAGATTGTCCACGAAGAGCTTGCCAAAATCGGAGTGAGTTTTATGACTTATTCTGAAGTAAAAGGCATTGGTATGGAACACAGTACCACCCAGCAATACCGTGGAACAAATTTCGATGTCGGATACATTCCTCGGACGCGTCTTGAGATCGCAGTACCATCTGAAAAACTTGATGAAGTAATTGAGTGCCTATTGGAAAGTGCACATACCGGCAAGGTAGGCGATGGGAAAATTTTTGTATATGATATCATAGAATCCTACCGAATACGCACGAAGGAAAAAGGCAATGCTGCTTTATAGTACTTCTTCAGTGCTTCTTCCATTATTTATTCACCGCTAAAAAAATTATAATGAAAATAAAATTACTCAACACGTTCTTACTTCGCTTTCGCGGAAGTATGTATAAAATTTCACTTTTGGTACTTGCCCTGTTGTTCTTGAATGTAGTGCCCAGTTTGGCACAAGATGTTGAAGCAGCAGAACCGGTTGCCTACCTACCACAAGAAGTAGCCGATATTATTTGGTTGTGCCTTTGTGCGTTCCTTGTATTTTTTATGCAAGCGGGTTTTGCCATGGTAGAGACGGGCTTAACACGCTCCAAGAATGCAGTCAACATCATGACCAAAAATTTACTTGATTTTTCATTTGGCGCCCTTCTGTTCTGGGCAGTTGGTTATGCTATTATGTATGCCAGTGGCGATTCCAATATTTTTGGATTTGATCCATCGCTTGCCTTCTTAAGTTCGGCCAATGCACCAACGGATGGAGCAGGTTATGCCGGCAGTGCAGGATGGTTGTTTCAGGTTGTTTTTGCCGCTACCGCAGCAACAATTGCTTCCGGTGCTATGGCAGAGCGTACAAAGCTTTCTTCATACATAATTTATTCTATTATTTTAACAGCAGTAGTCTATCCGATTAGTGGTCACTGGATTTGGGGCGGTGGCTGGTTAGCCGATCTGGGTATCCGCGATTTTGCTGGCTCTACTGTAGTACACTCCGTAGGTGCATGGGCTGCTTTGGCAGGTGCGATGTTGGTAGGACCACGTTTAGGTAAATATGGAAAAGATGGTTCCGTAAATGTAATATCCCCACACAACATGCCATTGGCAACATTGGGGGTTTTCATCTTATGGTTTGGTTGGTATGGCTTTAATGCCGGATCAACACTATTGGCAATTGGCGGAATTTCACATGTGGCTGTTACCACCACATTGGCTGCAGCAGCAGGTGCAATCGGAGCGTTGTTCCTTTCTTGGATGTTATTTAAAAAGCCAGACTTGTCGATGGCACTCAACGGTGCCTTGGCGGGATTGGTCGGTATTACGGCACCATGTGCATCTGTAAGCACAACCAGTGCTGTTATTATCGGATTAATTGCAGGTGTGTTAGTGGTGTATTCAATTTTATTTATTGAAAGAAAATTAAAGATTGACGATCCTGTAGGTGCCATTAGTGTTCACGGAATTTGTGGCGCGTGGGGAACGCTTGCAGTGGGTCTGTTTGGCCAACAAATAATTGATATTCAATACTGGGATGCAGAATCTACCATTAAAGATGGTCTTTTCTTCGGAGGAGGATTTGAGCAACTTGGCGTACAAGCACTGGGCGTGGGAGCCGTTTTCGTTTTCGTTTTTGTGGCGATGTTGATTGTCTTCTTTATTGTGAAGAAGTTATTCGGACTTCGTGTTAGTGATGAAGAACAAATTGAAGGGTTGGATCTTGGTGAACATGGAAACGTTGCCTATGGTGACTTTGTGATCGAGGACAAAACACCATCGCATATCTAGAAATATTTTTGTTAGTTGAACGAAGAACAGTTACAA
>JBGTGG010000150.1:0-18588 GCA_041746855.1 Cyclobacteriaceae bacterium
AATTTTTACAAATCCGAACAGCGAACCACCAAGTTGGTGCGGACGGCCACAGGCTTGGCCATTTTTATATCATGTCTGGGTTTATTTGGATTGGCCTCCTATACTTCTACCCAACGCGCTAAGGAAATTGGAATTCGAAAAGTGTTGGGGGCCACGGCACAAAGTATCGCATTTTTGCTTTCCAAAGATTTTGTCGTGCTCGTATTGGTTGCGATGGTATTGGCTTTCCCTGTTGCCTGGTATGGAGGACATCAATGGCTACAAACCTATGCTTATCAGGTGGAAATAAATGGGTGGTTGTTTATAGTAACGGCAATGGTGGCAGTTGGTATTGCACTGATAACGGTGGGTTATCAAACGTTAAAAGCGGCCAATGGCAATCCAGTTAATTCCTTGCGCAATGAATAGTTCTTATCAGATTCATCCAAAGGTCTTGTGTAAAGGCCTACAGCTTATTTTGACTTCGCGCGATTAGCGGACCAAATATCATGGCAAATCCAACGATGAAAGAAAACCCAAGCAATAGGTTTGAATTTGTATTCTGACGGAGCATGAATAAAGAGATAACAATAAAAATGAGCAGGATGCCAGAACAAATGGTAATCGTCAAGGCTCTATTCATTGTCTTCTTGCGTTTACATTGACTTCTGATTTTTCAGAATCAGGAAGTGTGATTGTGAATTTACTTCCCTCACCCAACGTGGACTCCAACTCGATTTTTCCCTTCAGCTTTTCAATCACTTCGCTGACGATATAAAGCCCTAGTCCTGCACCTTCACTTTTTTCTGTCGCACGGTAAAACATTCGAAAGACTTTTGTTTGCTGATCGTCAGGGATACCGATCCCATTGTCTTCAATTACAATTTTTGCTCCGCAAGGTTTGCTGTCCACATGAATGTTGATGAAAGAATTGCCTTTATGGGGATCACGGTATTTGATGGCGTTTGAAAGAAGGTTTGACAATACAACAGAGAGCCGGTACGCATCAGAGAAAAAAGCCTGGTCTTTTCCATCAATGGAAACGGATATCCTGGTCTTATCGAATCCCTCCAGATAGTGAAGTTTTTCAATAGCATCCTGGATCATTTTCGCAAAATCAATGTTTTTTAAAACTGTTTCGATTCTTGCATTGCGAGAATATTCAATGATTTCTTTAAGCGTTTCATCAAGACGTTTTACACTACTCTCCATCATTTTAAAATAATGATCGTAGACAGGATCGCGATCGTGTTGATCCCTGTTCGCCAGATTCAATAATCCCAGCACAGACATGAGGGGTGCCCGCAAATTATGGGAAACACTATATACAAAGCTGTCCAGCTCTTGATTGATTTTTGTCAATTCCTCATTCTTAAGCCGGAGTGTTAATTCCGCCTTTAATTTTTCCGATTGAAAGCTACGCTGTTGGATGGCACTGGAAATTGCTTGCGGTAATCGGGTAAGATTAGACTTTAGCACATAGTCATCTGCTCCCAACTTGATGCAATTGGCAGCAAACTCTTCTGATACTGTTCCTGTCACCAATATAATCGGGACGATCACTTGTGCTCGTTTGCATATGCGCAACGCTTCGGTAGAACTAAATTGAGGCAAGGCATGATCGGATAAGATCACATCAAAGGCAGTGTTGCGGATGGAATCCACAAAGTCTTTGCGCGATTCCACGCGCACCAGGTTTACTGAATAGTCAGCTTTGCGCAACACGCGTTCCACCAACTCCGCATCATCCGGATTGTCTTCTAGATAGAGAACATGTAAGTGTTCTTGTTTTTTCATCACGATGGAGGTTGGTTAATGAGCATCCAAAACAGGCCAAGTTGAGCAACGGCATCTTGAAATTTTTCAAACTCAACCGGCTTTACTATATACGCATTCACTCCTAGTTTGTAACTTTCAACAATATCCCGTTCTTCTTTTGAAGAAGTAAGCACAACAACAGGTATAACACGTTTTTCAGGATCTTCTTTTATACGTTTTAGAATTTGAATACCGTCTACTTTTGGCATCTTCAAATCCAACAGGATAAGTTTAGGCAATGGGTCAGGTGCCTGTCTAAACAGATACTCTATTGCCTCTTCACCATCGGCAATGTGGTGAAGACGATTGGCTAAATTTTTTTTCTTTAATGCTCGAATTGTCAATTCAGCATCATCAAAATTATCTTCTATCAAGAGTATTTCAATAGCATCCATATTAGTTATGTGTAGCGTGATTGGAAATTGAAAAATAAAAAACTGCCCCTTCTTGTGGTGTTGCTTCCGCCCAAATCTTTCCGTTGTGGCGGGTGATAATCCGATGAACCAACGCAAGGCCTACCCCAGTTCCTTCAAACTCAGATGAGTTATGGAGGCGTTGAAAAACATTGAATAACTTGTCGTAATATTTCATATCGAAGCCAACACCATTGTCACGAACGTAAAAGACAACTTTCCCTTCTATTTTGGTATTCCCTATTTCTATTGCGGGCTCAGTGGTGTTTCGCGTATATTTCAATGCGTTGGAAATCAAATTGATCCAAACTTGTTTCATCATATTAATGTCTCCATGAATTTCATTGAGTGGTAATATGGTAATGTGTTTTTTCAAAGCTATGTTGCCTTCTGTAATTTCCTGGATAGCTTCTTCAACTTGTAATTGCGTATTGATGCGGGTAATAAATAATTCTTTTCGACCAATCCGCGAAAAATCCAATAAGTCATCTATTAGTTGGCCCATTCGACTTGCATTTCGCATTACTTTTTCTAAGATCCGATTTCCTTCTTTTCCGAGAATCTGATTATAATCTTCTTTTAAAACTTGTGAAAAACCAAGGATCGAACGTAGCGGAGCGCGTAGGTCGTGGGAAACTGAATAGGTGAATGCCTCTAATTCATTGTTAACAAGTTGCGTCTTTTTTTCTGCTTCTATCCGTGAGTGGAGGGTACGATTTACAACGATAAAAACCAAGCACAAGATTATTAATGTCAAGGCAATGAGGAAAAAAAAGGTGATTTGAAAACGTCCCATTTCTATTTCTCCCTTTTTAATTCGTAATTCCAGCAGTCGGTTCTCTTCCCCCAAAAGCCCATTGATGATGAGCATAATGTTCTTGCTTAATTCGCGATTCGATTCGAGTAGTGGTTTGGGAATCTCTGCAATGGAAGTTCTTTGCAGATCAACAAGTTTTTGATGTAGATCTAGTTTTTTTCGACCGATTATCCGGAGGCTATCCAGCCGAATTTGCTGTTTGGAATTGTCACGGGTAAGTTTAATAAGATTTGTATAATGAACCGTAGCTTGTTCTAATTCGGTACTATGAAGTTGCAGGTAGGTGCTGTCTTTGGTAAGGATATACCATGCCAGTGTTTCTTCCAGTTTAGTAGCGTTTGATCGGGCTTGTTCAATGTGGTTTAAGACCTGGGTAGAATGGAATATTGCAAGGCGGGCAAGATAAACTTGTTGATTGTTGCGATAGGTATATAATCCCAATGCGAAGAGCGCAACCATGCTTAGAGCAAAACCAACGATTACCCGTTTGTTCGTATGCAATTCCATCTTTTTCGTTTACTGTTAAACACAAATCCCGTGGGGGGACTTCAATCAGATGGGCTCTAGGGATGAAGATACGCTATAAATTTTGGAAGTATTATGGCATGTAAGATTGGAGTAATAAAAACTATGGGTTTATGATTTTTTGAGATTATTGTACATGGACGGTTCTTTACGGTATAACCTTTTAACTGTTTCAACACAGTCTTTGATTACCCTACCCAGCGAGTCCTGTTTCGACTGGAAACAATTCTGATTCTTTTTGACTTGTAAGATTTCAACTTCAAATTATTGTCAATCATGCAAACTAGGAATTGCTAAAAAATCATGGATTCTTTATAATTGCTTCAAGTTTTAAAAACGATGTTCGGGGTGTAGCGCAGCCCGGTTAGCGCACCACGTTAGGGACGTGGGGGTCGGATGTTCGAATCATCTCACCCCGACAGGGGAGGTTGCAGGAGTAACCTCCCTTCTTTTAAGCATTAAAATTACTAATGTTGTGTATTACGTCTACATACTCGAATCTCCTGAAGCAAAATGGTACTATGGGTATTCTGAAAATATTGCCCAACGGTTAATAGATCACAATAGCAACCGCTCTAAATATACACGCTTTAAAGGACCTTGGACACTTGTCTTTCTCCGAGAGTTTGATAATAAAAACAAAGCTTTAAAATTCGAACAATACTTAAAAAAATCTCGAAACAAAACATTTATCAAATCGAATTTTCAAGAGTACTTTCTAGAGTGAACACCTGGTTTGCGCATCCCGACAGAGTCGGGAGGGTCGGATGTTCGAATCATCTCACCCCGACAAAGAAGGTTCGGCTAAATGCCGAGCCTATTTTTATAAAGTTCCAGCGACCCCAAACGCGAGATATTTTTATTCTCTTGGTTTCCCGTGCCCAAGGGAAATTACAATGATAATTTCTTCGTAATTTGATCCAAATTTATCTACCCATGAACTCCATTAAACCAATTTGGCTGGCGGATTTAGAATCTATTGCCAGTTGTCAGTTTGTAAATTTTCATGAACCCACATTAACGCAAATTTTTCTTCAGCAGGGTCTCCAGGTTCAGGGCATGCTCCGGATTTAACGTCACTACACTAATCGAGAAAACAAATGAATCAATTGTTTCTTCTGTGATTTTTATAACTGGGTTTGCTTTTGTTGAAACCCACGGACTCGAAAGGATATCCGCTTCCAACTTTTTTACCCAATCTTCTTTGGAAAGGGATTGAGGAACAGTAAGCATAAACGAGCTGGTATCCGCAAAGTCTTGTTTTTGTTTGAGGATAACCCGGTTGCTCAAAACAGAGTAGGGGATTCGCGCACTTTCACCTTGTTCGGTTTGTAGTGATAAATGTAAATTGCCGATGCGTGTTATCCGACCCGAATACTCTGAAGTTTTGATCATTTGCCCGATCTTATAAATCTGCTGCGACTTAAAAAGCACACCTGCAATAAAATCACGCACTAAAAACCACGACAAGAGCACCACCAAAACAACAACGAGTACCACCACCAATACAGGGTAATATGATTTTTGACTTAACGTATACGCTGTACTCCAAAAGACAAAGCCGACCCACACCACCAATTCCACAATGGGTAAACTTGAGGTTATTTTATTGAAGCGAGATTGACTCACTAGTTTTTTTCCGATCACGTTTAGCAAACGAAATCCAAGAAAAACACCTATTCCTAAAAGTGTAATAATGATGAGTTTCATTTTACTTTATTGGTTATTTTTCATAGTAGTTCACGCTCTTCTAAAAGTTGTGAAATAAAAGACTCAACGTATGTATTGATTCCAAAAACCCCGGGGGTATTTTCATGCAACAGTCCCATCCGCTGCAATGCGTACACCAGTTCTTCTACTTCCACTATGGATAATCCCATGATGCGCATCAGTTTAGGAATGGTAGTGCGCTTGTGCAACACCACTTCCGAAAGCACAATCAGCAGGGTTGGTTTTAGATTACGCAGTGCACCAAAGGATCGATTTCTGGGCATCCGCATGTTCAATGTCTTTTCGTTGATCGAAAGAATATTGCTCAACCAACCATTTAATGCTACTCCTGGATTTCCGCGTGAATACTCAAAGTACTCGTTGAATATACGTGCAGTCCGGAATGCCGAAAGTTCATCCTCGGGAGTGCCTTTGATAGTGTACTTCAGCCCACTCGATTTATGGCGCAGCAGGATCAGGTTTTTCAAATCTTCAGAATTGAAAGGCTGGCATTCGATCACACTGATAAAATGGTGTTGGATGGTAAGCACACGGTTGATCAGGTTGTAAGCTTGTGGATTGGATGAAAGAATGAACAAGCATTTGTGGCCGTAAAGATTGATCAGGTTTAGGATTTCTTTAATTACTTCGTATCCATCTGATCTGCGCTCCCACCAACATTCCATATCGTGTATGTGAAGGATTGATCCGTGGGGAAGGGATTCCAAAATTTCCAAAGATGTTCCTGAAGAACCGGTCACTTTTTGTAACACGGTATTGAATGTTTCAGATGTGGCCGGCAATTCCTTGGGCGGGAAAGCATGGAACGTTTGTCGATCGCGTGCAAATTTTGCAAGGATATATTTTGCCAATGCAGTTTTTCCCTGATTCCTGTTTCCAAGAATCATAATGGCTCCATGCAACCCCTGGTCATACCGGTGCAAAGCTTTTTGAAATGCCTCTTCTTCTTTTGGACGAACTACCCAGAAATCATTGCCAATATTTGAACGGCCACTGAAAAGGTTTTTATAATAGAAGGGTAGCTGCTCGTAAATCGCTGGCGATGGACTTACCGCTTCTACAAGATCAAGGATTTTACTGGACTGCGATACATTGCTATCTATGGCTGTAAAACGTTTGGCCATCAAGACACCTCCGCTAATCGAATAGAGTAGTTTGGCGCCAAGATTCTTGGTCCAACCCAATCCTCTTCGCGACCAATCAATAATTTTTGATCTTACTTTTTTGCTCCTAAACTGCCGGGCAAAAGCATAGAATTCAGTAGCACTTGCATTGATACGGAAGGGCTGAAGCGGTTCAAAGGAATCGATAAAAAGTTCATTTAAGGAAGACTTTAATCCTGATTCCAATTCCTTGATTCGTTTTTCTTCCTGCAGGAGATTCTGAATAGATTCTTCTATGATCTTGATGTAGTTGTCATCGGGTAATCCGGTATCATTCTTTAATGCATTATCCAATCCAAATTTTACGAGGTTTGCAATGTCCTTGATGATGAAATTGCTTTTTCGCAATCCTTCGGTCACCTTTTCCAGATGGTCTTCCCCTTTGCTAATCAAGCGCGATTCAATAAAGTGGCTCGTCATGGAACGCAACGGCAGACTTTGTGACTCAGCCTGGTCGTCTTTTCCTATCTCTACGATAATTGTGATATCATCAGGAAGCGGGGTGATCAACTCATTGATTTCATTGGTTCGTTGAGTAAACTGATTGGTCAATTCCAGAATCTGGTTCGGATCAAAGTGGACAGCCAATCGTACCTTCGCCTGACGGTCATTGAGCAATGTTGTAAGTTCATCACGAAGCGCCTGTGAGGGTTGGTAATAGTGCACGTCAAACCACGTATGTAAAAAGTTTTCATAGTTTCGTAGCACCTCCTCTGCATGGCTCATTATTTCACGAATGAGCATTTCTGCGTATACTTTGTTGGCGGTCCAAACTAAATTACTTTGCCAGTTTTCGGCTCCAGCTTGTAGCACATCCAATTTTTTACGATACGCTTTTCGTTGTTTCGAGAATTTCTCTGCACGACTATTCACCGAAATCCGGCTCAGCGTATCGTTCATTTTTTGAAGGTTGATACGATACTCCAATAGCAAACGTCCATGGGATAGCTCTTTGGTTTCTGCCATCCGTTCATTTGCCGAAGCAAACTGGTCATTGAGTTGCTGTAGTTCCTTTTCAAGCAGCGTAGTGTTCAATCCCGTGGACTCTTCCTGCTTAATAAGCATATCCAAAGAATCGGCAACATGATTTAATAATTGGCGATGATTGGCCAAATCTTCAATGCTTCTGCTTTCAAATTCCCGGAGGTACGCCACCATAAATAAAATCCGGTTGTCCACCAGATAATGTTCAGCAACTTCACGATAGTTTACAAAATGGACCATCGGTTTTCGTGTCAACATTTTTACAAATCGTTTTCTCAACTTGTAAAAGCGGATATCCATTGAATCTTCTTTTTGTATTGTAAATTCTGCAGGGTCATAAGCAACTTTAAGGTGCTGCGGAATTTTTTTTATGTCTTCATGAATTCGTTTTGTATACCATTGTATTCCTGCTTCGAGTGTTTCGGTAATGGAAATGGTTCGTTCCTTGACAAGTCGTTCAATAATTACATGGCTTTGTCTGTAGAAATTTTCTTTCACCTGGGCCAGTAATTTCAGCTTCCGTTTACGATCCGTTAATTCAATCACTTTTGCAATACGGCTGGCAGTTGAATCTTTTAGTGACTGTAGTTCTTCAAAAACATGCTGTGCTTCAACATAATAAGGGGCAATAGTTTTTTCAAAAAATAAATTGAGGACTTTTTGTCCATTTATATCTAGTTTCTTGATACCGTCTGCAATTACGGGATACTTTGAAAGTTTTAACTCCGGCAAGGTGGTGTGTGAATACGCAGGGGTAGGAAGAATTACATTTTCACCAAGTCCTATATCAAGGGATTGGAATCCGGATGAAGCAGCGATGATCAGGGTAGTGCCAAGTTCACTCAACAACTTATCAACACTGCTTACAGTTTGCGTACCTTCTTCTATTGAATCTTCCGGCAATCCAACAATGGTAAGGTCGGTTTCTTTGGAGTACTGCGAAATAATTTCCCGCGCATTTAACATGTGGAGCGAGTTGTCAATAACATGTATTTCCAAATCGATCCGGAAATCGTCTACAATTTTTTGTGTCCGCTTGTTGATCAACTCTGTCATGGAACGGTTTTCATTTACCACCATTAACCGAAGGTTAGCTTTGGCCCAGAAGGGATTTGTGGTGATGTACCGCATCAGGTTGATAGCAAGCGAGAGCGTGCGGCCGGAACCGTTCCACCAGATGTCAATCGATTCGCCTTTTCCGTATTTCCGTTCTGTATGGTAATTGAGAAACAAGGAATTGTAATCATTTTGCTGGATGACTTTTAAGAGATTGGAAAACTTTTCACGGTTTTGTTCATTCCGACTCCACCCCATCAACACGGTATTGGGTTGTATTCCTGAAAAGCCATATACACGAA
The DNA here is from genome assembly GCA_041746855.1 of Cyclobacteriaceae bacterium. Lineage (GTDB taxonomy): Bacteria > Bacteroidota > Bacteroidia > Cytophagales > Cyclobacteriaceae > JBGTGG01. The sequence goes on from JBGTGG010000150.1 coordinate 8,789, forward strand.
CAACTTCTTCCATCCCGTTATACACTTCGTGGCATGTATGGGTAACGGAAAAGAATTGATCGCTGTCATCCATTTTCTTTGGAGGTGTTTTGCCAAGAATAGGATCGGTAGTGGGCACCAATTCAAAACTGGTCATCATGCCGAGCTTGCCTGAAATCTGGGTGCCCAAATTGATAAGATGTCCACGAACATTGGCATCACCACTAAACAGGATAATGTTTGGCCGCCAGTTGCGATGATGAATTTTTTCTACACTTAATTTTCTGATCCCGGTTTTCACTGCGCTTGCCCACACACCACTCCAGGCATCGCCAGTTTCAAGGGAGAGTTCTTTTCTTTTTAAATAGAAAAAGATTAGTCCTAAAATCACAGTAGCACCAATCATGGCAAGGAAATCCAATTGGATCATCACAATGATACAAGCAGCTGATCCTATTAGGCTAAGCCAGATGGGAGCTTTAAAAGAAGGCCTGAAATCTGCACTCGACCAGGCTTCGAATGCGGCACTTAGATTTAAAAAGCCATAGGTAGTAATAAAGAAAACAGAAACAACCCGTGCAATTACATCCAATTCACCGACTAATATTCCCATCTCAGCAATAGCAAAAGAAAGGAGCAAGGCATTGCGTGGTTCATTGGAAGGCCCCACACCTTTCGCGAATATTTTTGGTGTGATGCGATCCACAGCAGTGGCTTGTAAAATTCTGGGTGCACCGAGTATACTGCCCAGTGCAGAAGAAAGCGTAGCGCCCCAAATACCAATGATCACCAACACAGGAACTACTGCAATCATAGTAAGCACATTCTTGTTAGTGGCAAGCACCATCGGATCCACTGTGTAAGCAAAGAAAAACGTCAATCCAATATAGACTACAAAGCCAATGACAATCGCACTGATCGTTCCTGTTGGAATAGATTTTTTAGGATCTTTTAAATCGCCAGACATTGAAACACCGGCTTCAAATCCGGTAACAGCAGGAAAGAAAATCCCAAACAATACCATTAATGGAATCGTGGATTCGGGTTTGGTAACTATATCACCAACCGGTTTGTATTCATGGTTAACACCAAATAAAATCGACAATAAGGAAAGCCCGATTGCCGCCATGATGAAATATTGTGTTTTAATGGCGAGGGAAGTGCTGATAAAAGTAATGGTGGTGACGGCCACTAAAACCACCGTACCAACAATCCTGATTTCATTTGTGGTGCCTTCGAAATTCAGAAAATTCAAAAACGTTTCAGCAAATCCAATTAAATAAAGACTTACACTAAAGGACAACCCTACAAAAAGGGATAGCCCCAACGTTCCCCCAATGGGGAGTCCCAAACTTCTTGAAATGATATAATAGGTGCCGCCCGCTTGTACTTTTTTATCGGTAGCGATGGAAGAGACACTGATACCGGTAGCGAAAGCGATAATGTGTGCAACAACAATAATTCCGATGGTTTGCCATAAGCCCGCTTCCCCGATAATCATCGGTAACCGCAGGTACATAATCACCCCCAGAATTGTTAAAATGGATGGAGTAAAGACTCCACCAAAGGTTCCGAATTTATTCGTTTTTGCCATTTGGCTTTAAATTATACAAACTAAGACGTTAAGCCATCGCTCAAGTCACATATTGTTGATAAATTTATCAATATTGAAGGGACTTATCACGAAAGCGAAAGTCCGTAAATTTAATTAACAGGTTTTCATGCAAAGTATCAACCCATACACTATTATTATTTGTATCGCCCTTGTGATTATCCTTTCCTTTTTGTTCGATAAAGTGGCAAAAAGAACAAGTATCCCAAGCGTGATTATGTTGATCGCACTGGGTATTGGCATTAACCAGCTTTTCCCATACTTCGATATCAAAAGTGGAGAGCAAGAATTGTTTAGTGTACTGGAGTTACTGGGGATAGTCGGATTGATTATGATTGTGTTGGAAGCAGCCCTTGACCTGGAGTTAAAAAGGGACAAAGCCCCCATCATCCTCAAGTCTCTGGGAATTGCTTTTGTTGCCTTAATGGGGTCTTCTTTTGGCATTGCCTATCTGTTGCAATACTTATTGATCCCTGATTTTTTCACAGCGTTACTATACGCTGTTCCGCTAGCGATTATGAGCAGCGCGATTATCATCCCAACGGTAGCAGCATTGGTTCCATCAAAGCGTGAATTCTTAATCTATGAAAGTACATTCTCTGATATTTTGGGAATTATGTTCTTTTATTTTTTGACTGGAAATGCAACGGCAACATCAGAGATAGCCATTGCAATGGACGTGGTCTTTAACATTGTTGTCACGATTGTGGTGTCGGTGGTGCTAAGTTATTTATTGGTGTTGCTTTTTCAGGCACTTACTTCCCACGCCAAACTTTTTTTATTGATTGCGGTGTTGCTGATCCTCTATTCGGTAGGGAAGATGTTTCATTTATCCTCCCTCATGATCATTCTCGTTTTTGGATTGGTATTGAGCAATAACAAAATTTTCTTCAGGGGGTTTTTGACAAAATTATTAAAGCCCGAAGTCCTGGAGAAAATTGTAAAGGAATTCCATACGATCACACTTGAAACTGCTTTTGTGGTCCGTACATTCTTCTTTGTGGTTTTCGGGATGACGATCGACTTGGGCTCATTACTTGATGTTGAAACCTTTTTAATTGCGTTGGAGATTGTTGGGATTTTATTTGCTGTGCGGTTGGTTTCGCTCAAACTTTTTGGAATGAAAAATATTTTTCCTGAAGTGCTGATTGCCCCCCGGGGATTGATTACCGTATTGTTGTTTTTCGCCATCCCCAATGAATTTATATCCGCCAGCTTTGATAAAGGAATTTTATTGCACACCATTATCCTCACCAGTCTGGTTATGATGGTAGGCATGCTTAGCAAAGGGAAGCAAGAAGAGGAGGTACTGGAATTAAATTTTAATGATTGGGAAGAGCTCGATCATGAGATTGAAAAACTCAAAGAAAAAAACCAGAAGATTGGTTCATAGCAAATGGATACTGGTAACTGTGGATGCTGGATACTACCAACTAACAATTACTTATTCAATGATTTAAAGAACTTCGCCCAGTTAAACGGGTTGAGGAAAGGATTGGAAACCGCCTGATATTTATAATTCTGGTTGGCTACCCATTGATCGAGATAATATTTTTGATTTTGGGGTCCATCCATGGGGGTTGTTTTTACCATCAGCGCCAACAACTCGGCACTTAAGTCTTTGCTTTTGTAGGAATCACCTTCCATCGGAATATTCAGGGCGAGTATCGCTTCTTTAAATACCTCTTCCGTTGGGAAAGGTCGGATAACAACATCTTTTAAGTAAGTGACATCTTCCACCAGTGGTACAATAATGGTTTGATATTCCGGTGCATCCTGAGGAACAATATAATGCTGGAGAACATGGGCAACGGAACTAATGACAATACTATCTCCCACCACTACGGGCATGGAGAAAAAACCTAATCCATTAGTAGTGGTACCACGTCCTGCTTTTGGGACATAAACGTGTACACCCGGAATCCCTTCACCCTCTTCGGTGAGCACCACTCCTGAAAGCTGGATCACACGTTTTTGTGCCTGGCCAAATGCTGTATTTGAAACCATCAGACAAAAGAGTAGAAATCCCAAAACGGAAATACTTTTGAAAATCTGCGATATGCGTTTTTGGTGTTGCATTGGCTCAAATATACGGATATGTGACTAAATTCAATAACTTTGGTTTTACAGAAAAAGTTGTCAGATGCGCCTAAAAAACTTCAATCTAACACTCGGATCGCAAATTTTTAAGGCTTGCGCAGATGAATCAAGGCTTCGGATTATTAACCTTATTTTTACGAACGGTGAAATGTGCATCACCGATATTGAAAAAATATTGGATTTTACGCAGGCAAAAACATCCAGGCATCTCATTTACTTCAAAAATTCGGGGATTTTAACTTTTCGCAGATATAACCATTTTGTTTTTTATCAGATAAAAGACGAAGTTTTTGAAATTGTAAAGCAGATGCTCCAATTTTTGAGCAAAGACCAACAGCTTCAACAAGATCAACAAACCTACCAAACTTTGTTTTCCAACCGCGAGCTGGCGTTGAATAATCCCCAAATCCGGGAGTGGATTGCAGGAAGTTCGCAAAATTGAATTCCCTTTTGTATGCTTGGTTTAACTAATCCTGGAGTTGTTGGTTATTTGTTTTAAGTAATTAGAGTATTTACACCGTATTAAAGTTTTAGAATGGCGAATTATAAAAGTATTTTTTTCGATCTCGACCACACATTATGGGATTACGAATCCAATTCCCGTGATACCTTGTTGGAATTGTACGATCATTTTGAATTGGAAAAGAAAGGAGTTTTTTCTTCACAAGATTTTTTCATCCAATTTAAACGGGTAAATACCGAGCTGTGGGATTTATACGATACCGGAAAAATAGACAGTGAAGTAATCCGGAAGGAAAGGTTCAAGCAAATACTCGAAGTTTTTGATGCCTATGAAGAGAAACTTTCACAGGATATTTCATTCGAATATTTACATAGCTGTCCTACTAAAAATAAATTAATTCCACATGCACTGGAGACGGTTGAGTATTTAGCCGGAAAATATAAGCTGACCATTGTTACGAATGGTTTTGAAGACATTCAAAACACAAAGTTAAAATCGTTGGATCTCTATAAACATTTCAATCACATTGTCACTTCCCAGCGTGCTGGTTTTAAAAAGCCATCGAGGGAAATATTTGATTTTGCGCTGACAGCAAATGCAATTGAAGCACCGCAGGCCATTATGATTGGCGATAATTTAAGGACCGATATTGCCGGGGCACGAAATGCTGCAATTGATACCGTTTTTTTTAATCCCGATTCAACGCAACATGCTGAAGTAGTAAAGCACGAAATTTCCGCTTTAAAACAACTTTGCGATTTTCTTTAATTCCAGCATCCAGCATCCGCTATCTAGCATCTAGCATCTAGTTTCCAGAAAATTGTACCTTTGCAGCCCTAAGAATTACACTAACCTAAAATAATTAACGTATGTCAAACGGATTTTTCAATGTTCCGGCACCTATAAATGAACCCATTTTAAGTTATGGTCCTGGCACCAAAGAACGCGCTACTATTAAAAAAGCATTGGAAGATGCACGCGCTAAGCAAGTGGATATTCCGATGTTTATCGGATCGGAGGAAGTGCGGACAGGAAATACGAAACCATTATCACCACCACATGATCATCAGCACATTTTAGGGCACTTCCACGAAGGGGATGCTTCGCATGTTGAGCAGGCTATTGCTGCAGCGATGGCGGCAAAAGCAGATTGGGAAGCATTATCATGGGAGCATCGCGCTAGTATCTTTTTGAAAGCTGCTGATTTGTTGGCAGGACCATATCGTGCCACTATCAATGCAGCCACGATGTTGGGGCAATCTAAAAATGTTTTTCAGGCAGAGATTGATTCCGCATGCGAGCTTATCGATTTCTTGCGCTATAATGTGTACTTCATGGCACAGATTTATAATGAACAACCTGTTTCTTCACCCGGTGTGTGGAACCGAATCGAATACAGGCCGCTCGAAGGATTTACGTTCGCATTGACACCTTTTAATTTCACTGCTATTGCGGGAAATCTTCCTACAAGTATGGCGATGATGGGCAACGTAGTGGTTTGGAAACCTGCCCACACCCAAATCTATGCTGCCAATGTAATCATGAAAGTATTGAAAGAAGCGGGCTTGCCAGATGGTGTTATCAATTTGGTGTATGTAAATGGACCAGATACCGGCAACGTAATTTTTAATCACCCTGATTTTTCCGGATTACACTTTACAGGCAGCACCGGAGTATTCCGCGGCATGTGGAAAACGATTGGTGCCAATATTGAGAAATATAAATCGTATCCACGCATCGTTGGAGAAACAGGAGGCAAGGATTTTATCATGGCCCATCATAGTGCTGATGCAAAACAAGTGGCTACCGGAATTTCGCGCGGTGCATTTGAATACCAGGGACAAAAATGTTCTGCCGCATCTCGCGTTTATGTTCCCGCCAATATTTGGGACGATGTGAAAAAATATTTGTTAGCCGATTTGAAGAGTTTTTCAATGGGCGGAGTAGAAGATCAATCTAATTTTATTAATGCTGTGATTGATGAGAAGGCTTTCAATAGCATCAGTGGCTACATCGACAAAGCAAAAGCAAACCCGATGAATGAAATCATCGCGGGTGGAGGATATGATAAATCAAAAGGATATTTTATTGAGCCTACAGTTATTGTCACAAAAGATCCTTCATCGCTTACGATGTGTGAAGAAATTTTCGGACCGGTTGTTACAATTTATGTATATCAACCTGATAATTTTGAAGATACATTAGACTTAGTAAACAGAACCTCACCGTATGCATTGACCGGTTCTATTTTTGGTCGGGATCGCTATGCCGTTGAATTGGCCACGAAAAGATTATCGAATGCTGCTGGTAATTTTTACATCAACGATAAACCAACAGGTGCCGTTGTTGGGCAGCAGCCATTTGGTGGTGCACGCGGTTCGGGAACAAACGACAAAGCCGGAGCGAAAGCAAACTTAATGCGCTGGACTTCGATGCGAACAATCAAGGAAACATTCGTTACTCCGGTGGATTATCGCTATCCGTTTTTAGAGAAGTAATACAGCTAAATAGGTCACAGGCGTCTGACCGCTCTAAGCGGTCTGACGCCTAATGACCAGTTATTCGGAGACCGAAAACCTTAGGTTTGCGATGCAATCCTATCCACCACTGCAGTTTCCTTATACCAGCTAATCTTTCGTGAAAAGAACATTAATACTCCGATAATCAAGAACAGACCGATGCTTCCAATCAACAATGAGAAATCCTGCAATTGGATAATCACAAAAATGAATGCGTAAAAGATTACGAGCAACAAGCTCAATAAAACCGCGAGCCTGATTTTTCGCAAGAATGAAATTGAATAAAAAGTAATCAGCAATACGGTTGCACTGGAAGCCAACAGATAGGCTAAATCATAACCAAGTTGTTCTGAAATACTGAGTAATAAGGAATAGTAGATAATCAACGCAGCACCAATCAGAATATATTGGAAAGGATGAATCCTGATTTTTTGTGTCACCTCTACCATGAAAAGGGAAATGAAAGTAAGCACGATTATCAACACTCCGTATTTTGAAGTGCGCATACTTTTTTGATACTGGTCAACCGGAACCAAAAGCTTTACCCCAAAATCTGCTCCGCTTAAATTTTGGTTGTCTTCCGTCCATTGTTGTGAAAACGGTCTGTTAAAATGGAGTACTTTCCAGGTGGCGGAAAAACCGGTAGTGGATACTTCGCGCGATTGCGGAATAAATTCTCCGTCAAAACTTGGATCTGCCCATGGCCCTGAAATTTTTACCGTTGTATTTTTTCCTGCCGGAATAAAATCCAACCGTTGGCTTCCTTTAATATCGAGGTTGATGTTTACTAGCCCTTTGAAATCTTCTTTGGATGTCCAGTTTAGTTTGGCCTTTATTCCTGTAGTCGATAAATTTTGATCGTGTGGATACAATTCATTTCTGCCGACAACAGAAATACCCAGTTTGTTGGAGGGTTCCGTTGGAAATCGTTGTGTGCCTACTGTAAAGGTGGGGTCTTCACTAATGCCACGCAAGTCGGTTATACCTAAAATCATATACGCGTCTTTCCATTGCACCAAATCTTCCTGCACTTTCAATGCTTCAAAATCGGGAAGCGAGAAACGCGATTGAAATTTTAGTTGGGATTTGTAAACCACCGCATCAAAAATTCCACGCTTTAATTTTTCAGGTTCTACCGTTCCTTCAATATCCAATTCGTCAGGCAGAAAATACGCCCGTTCCAAATGTTCCCGAATCTCTTGTCCTTCTTTGCCCCGATCAATAATGGTTTGTTTGATATACGGGATTACCAAAATTGGCCCGCTGAGTGTTTGGCTCTTCGACCACTTTTCGCCTACCTCATTGATGACTTCATCCGATCGTTGTTGCCGTTCAAAAATAAGGTCTTCAATCCAAGCTGAAGGGATGAGGAGGATGAGTACAAGAAAACCAATCGAACCAAGCTTAACGGTGATGGACTCCTGAATCCAATTGTTGAAGCGGTCGAAGATGTTGAGGGGTGCGGTGTGTGGTGTTTCCATGGAGATAATTATTTAAGATTTAATTATTTAAGATTTATGATTGAAGGAGGTTAATGTTTTATAAAAGTACTTTCATATTCAAAGTGAATAGGTAAAAAAATTATTGCTTTTGTTGTTTCACCAACATTTCGAGCGCATCAATATGTTTGCGAAATGCAGTTCTTCCTTTTTCAGTGGCTTTGTATTTGGTATTTGGTTTACGATCAACAAACGCCTTGTTTACGGAGACATACTTCTCTTTCTCAAGTGCTTTGATGTTGGAAGCAAGGTTTCCATCGGTAACGTCCAGGAGTTCCTTTAATGAATTAAAATCAAAGGCATCGTTTGATACCAACACCGTCATGATTTGTAATCGGGTGCGGTGCTCCAGTAATTTATCGAGATGGTCGAAAGGATTTTTCACCGGTCGTATTTAAAATACATGGCAGCTCCATACACAATGTGCATCACGCCAAAGCCTATCGTCCAAAACAGTAATCCATAGCCCGGGAGGAGGGCTGAGATTAATCCGATGATGATTTCTGTATACCCCAGGTAACGGACTTCATCAAAGGTGTTTCCACTGGCATGAAGCAACGCCAATCCATAAAAAATAAGGCAAGCGGGGGCGGCCAATCCATAGTGGCCATTGTATAACATAATCAAGATAAACAGGCCTCCGGTAACGAGTGGTATGGCCAGGTTCATCACCAATTTTTTACTGGTGGTGTTCCAAAATTTCTGGTTCAGTTTTTTTGCTTTTCGCTGGCTGAGAATAACACCCGTTGCTAAGGAGGCGATTAATACAATAGCGGCTAGTCCTAAAAGTTTGTACAAATTAGTAGGATTCTGAATTGAGTAAATACGATAGTTGAATGGGGAAATTGGATAGTGTACAATGTAATAGGCTCCGATAGCACCTAGTATGGCATAGATTCCAGCGAGTACACCCGAAAGGCCACTGAGCGAAATCACTTTTACGGATCGCTCCATTAGGTCACGGATCGATGCTAAGTCTTGGGAATAATCCTGTTTCTCCTTCATTGCAAAAGTACTTTGGAATACAAAGCTAATGATACGTAGAGAATTTGCAAAGGTTTGCCAAAATTTATAATGAATTGATTTTAAGGTAAAATCCCAGTATAATCGCGCTAAACCTGGTTAGTCCTCTCATTCATTTCTTCGCGTTCTTCCCAGGAATTTAAAGGAGTCCACCAGCATGAAGGTTCCGGTGATGCCGGTGGCACCTCCAGCAACAAGCAAAACTTGTCCTACTTCATCATTTTCCCGGCCTAGCATCAGTCCGCCAGCAATGGTGACTGTATACCCAATGGTAGCAACCAAAATACCGCGCTGAAATTTACTTTTAGATTTTTCTAAATTCAGGTGGATGCTTTCCACATCGGCTTGCAAGGAAAGTATTTCCCTTTTCAATGAATCAATAGGTGTTTGTGCCCAGGTTTGATTTGCGATAACCCCAACAAAAAGAATAAAAACAATTTTTTTCATAGCTCACAAAAAAGTAACATGATAGTCCGTAAAGATACCTAACTGACAGAAGCTGTCTAAGCTATTTGTGACCTTGTTTGAAAAAAACAAGTGTTATGAATCTAATAGAGTTTATGAAGCATTTCCCCAACGAGGAATCATGCCGGGTACATTTTCGG
>JBGTGG010000151.1:0-4817 GCA_041746855.1 Cyclobacteriaceae bacterium
GGTGGACTGTATACTATTCAGCAACAAGGCAAATTACAATTACATGCTGGCGCATTAACAGCACTTTCCCTACTGGGACAAAGTCATTACTTCCGTGTATCTGCCGAAAAAATATTTTTGTTCTCAGCGCACAAAATAATATTACCCCAATGGTTCAAAGCGCATGAGTGGGAACAAAAAGTTCAGCATATAAAAACATCCTTTCTTCCGGAAGACCTCGGGTTCATGCAGCATGAAGTGAAGAATTTTTCGATAACTATATCCGCTCCCGAGCGTGCAATTCTGGAATGCCTATACCTTGCCCCAGCTAAACTGGATTTGATAGAATGCTATCATTTAGTAGAGGGCCTTTCTAACTTACGTCCTAAACTAATGCAGGAGCTTTTAGAAAAATGTTCTTCCGTAAAAGTGAAAAGACTGTTTTTACTCATGGCATCCAAAGCGCAGCACCAATGGCTTGCCTTTATGGACTTGAAAAAAATAGACCTTGGTAGCGGAGACAGAAGCATAACAAAAGGTGGTGTTTATAACGCTCAATTTCACATCAGCGTACCAAAGGAACTTGCTAAAAATCTATGATAAAACCAGCATACAGAGCACAAGTAGATTTACTCTTAGGCATATTGCCACACGTTGCAAAAGAAGAAGGTCTTGCGCTAAAGGGTGGCACCGCCATCAATATTTTTGTACGCGACATGCCAAGACTCTCAGTCGATATTGACCTTACCTATCGAAGCTGGCAAGACGACCGTGAAACGGCTTTGCAAAATATTTCTGCCGCCCTTGATAGAATTGAGGAACGAATAAAAGGATCCATCAATCCAATTTCCATAACAAGAATTCCGGTAGGGCAAGGCCAGGACGCAAAGCTTAATTGCCAAACACCACAAGCCCATGTAAAAATTGAAATAAACACAACCACGCGCGGCATCCTTTTTCCGGATAGAATGATGCCCATAACGGATGTCGTTCAAAACGAATTCAAAAAATTTGCAGCGATCAAAGTTGTATCTCATGCAGAATTGTATGGAGGCAAAATATGCGCAGCACTAGACCGCCAGCATCCGCGTGACATCTTTGATATTCATTACCTAATAAGGAATCAAGGTTTTTCTAACGATATTAAGCAAGGCTTTCTTTTCTTTTTGTTGAGCCATGCACGACCTATGCACGAATTGATTAGCCCGCATCGGCAGGATCAGCGACACGCATTTGAAAACCAATTCAATGGCATGACAGCAGAACCTTTTACCTATGAGAATTATGAAGCGGTAAGAGAGCAACTCGTACTTGAGATTAATAAATCACTTACAGCGGATGATAAAAAATTCCTGCTATCATTTAAAAAGGGAGAACCTCAATGGGACCTCATTAAGTTGGATAACCTTCAACACTTTCCGGCTATACAATGGAAGTTGAGGAATATTCAAGTGTTAGTGCAAAACAATAAAGCGAAGCATGCTGAACTGTTAAAAGGCCTGGAGCGTGCATTAAACCATTAAGTGTTGTTATTCGAATAAGTTCTAATTACAAACATTTCGATATGCAGAACTTGAGGAAATTCAAGGGTCTTTATTCTAAGAAATCTATTGGTAAAAACTTTTTCTTTTAGAAATGAGAAAGGGATTTACGGTGGACACCCTTCCCACCGTGTAACAAATTGTATATCAAATAAATAGATGTTGTTTCTCAAAATAAGACAAATTCTTTTTGATCAATTTTGCTTGGTCTTACTCGACATCAAAAGAGCTTTAACCAGAGGATTGAAACCAACGATTTTGATAGGTTTGTATTACAATTACATAACTTGAAGGTGAGAAATAATAGAGGATAATTTTAGGAAATCGATTTCTTCTTTATTTCCTCAATTTTCTTTTCTCGCTCTCGAATCAGTTTTACAAACTCAATATTTCCTATTCTTAAATCCTCATCTGAAATAAAAGGTTTAGGGCGCTGTGGCTGAGAATCAACGCCCTGTGGTGATTCGTCATTTACTCCACACCCCTCAACAATTTTTTTATTTAAGTCGTCCTTAGTGCTCATACTATCGTACAAAGTGAATCCAAATTTAGTTTAAAATGCCATCAAGTTTTATTCGGGTTTGTATTACAATTACATAACTTGAAAGTAGAGAAAAGTAAAGGGAAAATAGAAGAAAAATAATAGGCGTTTAAAGGTTTAAAGTTTAAAGTGATTTATTGCGTTCTTCCATTTCCCGGTTTAGCTTCTTCCCAACCCATAATTGACAAGACACTTTTTGAACGAGCTCTAAGGATTATCCAAAAGTTTGACTGCTTCAATTCTTCTATATTAGAAGTAAACTGTTCTTGAACCGTATAGCTGTCCAAGTGGAGATATAATTCTTTTAATGCTGTCTGCTGATCTTGATTAAAGAATTCTTGAAAGTTACAAAGTGCTACTTCGTACCAGTTATCAAAATCCAATAAAAGCTCATCGGTCACTACCACGAATTCAGGGAAACAGGAGACCTGTTCGTTGGCTTCTAATGCCAATACTTGAATCGACCACTTTAACTGTTTAATTACTGTTTCTTGATCCATATGAAATTTGAAAACATTTTGATTCATTGGAGCCAATGTTTAGCCGAAAGATCATACAAATTAATGGTTCTTTCAAAAATGAGAAAATGGTATCAGGTGGTCACCGTAACCACCTTGTAACACATTGTTTATCAGTTTGATATATGGTGTTTCTCAAAATAAGACAAATTCTTTTTGATTAATTTTGTCTGGTCTTATTGGACATCAAAAGAACTTTACCCAAAGGATTGAAATCACTAAATTTTGATCGGATGTATTACAATTACATAACTTGAAAGTGAGAAAAGAAAGGCCTATAAAAACAGGACATAGGCATGGTCAAGAACAAAGAACCTGAACAATTTCCATTTTTACCCCAATTACCCTACTTTTAAAATGCCCATCCCACTACTCTTAAAAAGAAGAGGAAGAGGTGGGCTTTTTAATTGTTGCTATGAATCAAAATCCTGAACAAATTGCGCGTGATCATATTGATCGTCTCCTTATGGAGAGTGGATGGCTTGTTCAGCCAAAAAGCAAATTAAACCTAGCTGCCGGAATAGGAGTTGCGGTGACTGAATATCGAACAAATACAGGTCCGGTTGATTACTTGCTCTTTATTGATCGGAAACCTATCGGGGTGATTGAAGCAAAGAAAGCCGAGGAGGCTGTGCGTCTCACTACCGTAGAGGATCAATCCTTACGGTATGCCGAGGGAAAGCTTAAATATTTTGACAATGATCCTTTACACTTTGCCTATGAGAGCACCGGTGAAGTTACCCGCTTTACAGATTATCGAGACCCGAAACCAAGATCACGACCAGTGTTCACTTTCCATCGACCTGAGACTTTTCAAACCTGGTTGAAGGAAGATAAAACCCTGCGTGCACGATTGCATGATATTCCCGAATTGCCTACAGATGGATTACGCGATTGTCAGATTACTGCCGTTACTAATTTAGAAAAATCTTTTCAGGAGAACCGACCGAAAGCATTAATACAAATGGCCACAGGTTCTGGAAAAACCTTTACAGCTATTACCGCCATTTATCGTTTATTAAAATTTGCGAAGGCCAAACGCATTTTGTTTTTGGTGGATACCAAGAACCTGGGCGAGCAAGCGGAAGGAGAATTTAAAAAATACCTACCGCAAGATGATAACCGTTTATTTCCTGAATTGTATGGAGTCACGCGATTGAGTAGTTCATTTATTCCAACGGACAGCCAGGTATATATTAGCACCATTCAACGGTTGTACTCAATCCTGAAAGAATCTGATCTAGACGAAAGGGATGAAGAGGAAAATCCGGAAGAGAAAAAGTGGGCACCGAAAGAGCCCATGCCTGTAGTGTACAATGAAAAAGTACCCATGGAATTTTTCGACATCGTGGTAGTAGACGAATGTCATCGAAGCATTTATAATTTATGGAAACAGGTACTTGATTATTTTGATGCCTTTCAGGTAGGACTCACGGCCACCCCTGACAATCGCACCTTTGGATATTTTAACCAAAATCTGGTTTGTGATTATGGATATCAGAAAGCTGTTGAAGATGGCGTACTGGTTCCGTATAATGTTTTTGAAATCACTACCCGCATTACGCAGACAGGCGTAAAGCTCGACATGGGTGAATATGTTGGCAAGCGTGAGAAATTAACCCGAAGACAATTTTGGAATACACTTGATGAAGATGAGGAGTACACTGCCAAACAGCTTGATGATAAAGTGGTGAGTGTAAATCAGATTCGATTGATCGTGCAAGCCGTGCGTGATCAGTTGCCTGTAATTTTTCCGGATCGTTTTGATAGTGATGGAAATTTTGAAGTGCCCAAGTTGCTTGTCTTTGCCAAGAGCGATAGCCATGCAGATGATATTATCAATATTGTGCGTGAAGAGTTTGCTGAGGAAAACAAGTTTTGCAAAAAGATCACCTACAAAAGTGAAGAAGACCCGAAAAGTGTTTTGCAGCAATTCAGGAATAGCTACTACCCACGAGTAGCCGTTACCGTGGATATGATTGCAACCGGAACGGACATTCGTCCATTGGAAGTATTGCTATTCATGCGAGATGTAAAAAGCCGAACCTATTACGAACAAATGAAGGGCCGGGGTACACGCACCTGTAGTTTGGAGGAATTGAAAGCGACCGGTACGCCAGCTGCCAAATACACAAAAGATCATTTTGTTATTATTGATGCGATAGGTGTTGAGAAAAGTAGAAAGACCGATAGCAGACCATTGGAGAAAAAGCCGGGCATGAGTTTGAAAGAAGTGTT